>NZ_JBHNZD010000018.1:0-120589 GCF_054960375.1 Alteromonas sp. G4i35
AGACTTCTGAGTGTTGTAGACAAGCTAAGCTCTGAAAAATGAGCCGCAAGTAGAGTGAAAAGTAGTTACTCACTGATTGAATTGATATCCAGTTTTCTAGATTGTTACCCGTTTTTCCTGGCAGCCATAGCGATACGGTACCACCTGACTCCATTCCGAACTCAGAAGTGAAACGTATTAGCGCCGATGGTAGTGTGGGGTTTCCCCATGTGAGAGTAGGACACTGCCAGGTCCTATTAAAAGAAACCCGCCTAACGGCGGGTTTTTTGCGTTTGGAAGAAAGAAAAAATGGGGTCAGAGTACATTAATCCCCACTTCCCCCAGCAAAACCTCAAATTGGGGTCAGAGTACTTTATTACTTTAAACATCAGAACATAGTCATTCCCTTACCCCCCCAGTGCCGCTAAATCAGTGAAATGTACTCTGACCCCATTATTAAAGTGTGTTTCTCTGCGACTGCTCTTTTTACCTACTTCTAGTTACTGTGAAAGTTTCATTTATCGAATAGTTTATGGCGCACAAACTCCGATACAGACCTTCAGTCTTTTCACTCAGGAGTAAAGGGGTCAGAGTACTTTTTGGCTCTCACTCTCGTTAAAAAAGAAATGTACTCTGACCCCATTATTGTGGGCTAACTAAATAATCCGAGCTCTTTAACTCTCTAGGGCATGTATCAGGCAGTTTGAAAATACGATAGATAGGTAAAGACTGTAGCTTAGGTGCAAGCGTTAGAAATACGAATGTAGGGTCAGTGTACTTTAAAGCGTTATCTTTTAAAAAGTACTCTGACCCCATTATTTTTGTGTTGTCAGTATTTGTAGACATTCTTATTCGATAAAAGCCTTAATAGATCTGACTTACTTTTAGCAAAGTGAGCGTTTTTTGGTAAACTCTGTCGAGTATTTTTCTAGTCGAAGTAAATAGGACGAACTAATGGCCGTATTCGGTACAGTATTCATGCCACAAATGGCACTTGCTACCTTTGTCAACGATAAGTGGACTGACACCGAATTTGTCAGTGCAGATAGTATTCAGCTGCACCCTGGTGCACACGTGCTTCATTACTCAAGTACATGCTTTGAAGGATTGAAAGCATTTAAGCACGAAGATGGCAGTATCAACATTTTCAGAATGGATAAGAATATTGAGCGCTTTGCTCAAAGTAGCCGTCTACTTAACTTGCCTGAAATAGACAAAGCGCAAGTCGAAAAGATGATCATCGATATTGTTGCAAAATACGCCTCCGAGGTTCCAGAGCCTCCAGGTTCTATGTATATCCGCCCTACGCATATCGGCACAGAAGCGTCTATCGGTAAAGCGGCAGCACCATCAGCAAGTTCAATGCTATACGTTCTATTATCGCCGGTTGGCGATTACTTTGCCGGCGGTTTGAAGCCACTTCGCTTGTTGCTTGACGAAACAGGCATGCGCTGTGCACCGCACATGGGAATGGTAAAAAGCGGTGGTAACTACGCCAGTGCGTTGCCTCCTATTCTTAAAGCGCGTGCAGAAGTTCATGCTGATCAAATTCTGTTTTGCCCTAATGGCGATGTACAAGAAACCGGAGCTGCTAACTTCCTGCTTATCGATGGTGATGAAATCATTACTAAAGGGTTAGATTCTAGCTTCCTACACGGTGTGACCCGAGCAACGATTCTCCAAATTGCCAAAGACCACGGCATGAAAGTGAGCGAGCGTGATATTACTGTAGACGAACTACTAGAGCGTTCAGCTAAACCGAACACTGAAGCAGCACTGTCTGGTACAGCGGCTGTACTTACGCCGGTAGGTACTTTTATTCACAATGATAAAGAGTATCAGGTGGGTAACGGTGAAGCTGGCCCTGTAACGATGAAGCTAAGACAAGCGTTAAATGATATCCAATGGGGTAAGGCCGAAGACACTCACAATTGGTTGGTGAAAGTGCCGAACTAGTCTAATCAGACACCCATTAAAAAAGCCTGCGAACGCAGGCTTTTTCGTTTCTAAAAAGGCACTCGATTACTTCGCTTTGCCTTGCTTAGCGACTGCATCCATCATTGCTTTGATAGCGTCAGCATCGCCAAGATATTCTTTAGAGATTGGCTTAAGGTTTTCATCTAGTTCGTATACTAGCGGCACACCTGTAGGAATGTTTAGACCCAACACTTCTTCGTCTGACATACCATCAAGGTACTTAACAAGAGCACGAAGACTGTTGCCGTGCGCAGCAATAATTACGCGTTTGCCTGCTTGGATGTCTGGACGAATAACGTCGTGCCAGTATGGTAGTACACGTTCGATAGTTAGTTTTAGACTTTCACCACGTGGCAAGATATCAGCATCTACATTGTTGTAACGCGGATCGTGACCTGGGAAGTGCTCGCTATCATCTTCAACGGCCGGAGGTGGGATGTCGAAGCTACGACGCCAGATTTTAACCTGTTCTTCACCATGCTTAGCGGCAGTCTCTGCTTTGTCTAGACCTGTTAACGCACCGTAGTGACGCTCGTTCAGACGCCAGTGACGCTCAACTGGAAGGTAGTGCTGACCCATCTCTTCAAGTGCAATATTAAGTGTTTTAATTGCGCGAAGAAGTACAGACGTATAAGCCTGATCAAATGTAAATCCAGCATCTTTAAGAAGCTGACCTGCGGTCTTTGCTTGTGCTACACCAGTGTCGGTCAAGTCAACGTCGTGCCAGCCTGTGAAACGGTTTTCCAAGTTCCACTGACTTTCTCCATGACGAATAAGTACCAATTTATACATAGTTGGGTTACCTGCGGCGTTAGAGTGAAATAGTCTGAGATAATTCCAGAAATTGGACGTTCAGACGTATATTTAAAAATCTGCTGTTATCATCCTTGATTGGCGCTTAAAAATCCAGTTTATGCTGGTACAAAATCGCAGGTAAGACGTGTGTTTATCACTATAACTTGGGAATAATTATATAAAACGGGTAAGGTCTGGATGAGCGACTTTTATCCACTCTTGCATTGATGGCTCTTCAATAAAGCTAAAGTCTTCGAAGTCGAAGCCAGGTGCTACTGTACAACCAACAAGTGAGTAATCACCCATAGTTGCGGCTGCCTGAAAATTCCCTGCTTTAACAACTTCAACATAGTCCGTGCTTTGCCCACCAATGCGACGTTCCCACAACTGTTGTTTTTCAAGTTGAAACAGTTGTAGTGGAGCCCCTTCGTAGTGATTCCACACTTCATCATGTAACACGCGATGAAAACGACTAACTTGTCCCTTTAATAGAAGAAAATAAATATGAGTAAGCGCGGGACGACTAGCATTGTGCACAAACGATTTAGTTTCGTTTTCAGAACGGAAAACTTGACGATAGAAACCTCCCTCGGGGTGAGGTGCAAGGTTGTACTTCTTAACTAGCGGGTGTGTCATGATAACTTCGTTATTATTTTTATTGCTTACTACTAATGCTTGTATATCTCAAAGCTTTCCTAAGCATGTATTAAGACATTTAATGTTTAACCTTCTTTTAAGCATACCGTTTGGTGCGTTATAAGAAAACAGAAATGTTGCATATTTGTAAACCATCTTAATCAGCAAGTACACTGTGCATATGCGAAGTTTTCTTACCAATAAGCGCTATCTGCCCTAGTCAGCTTTTTTCCAGCTGTTATAGCGCTTCTTCATAATCCATCTGTTTAAACCAATAATGAGAAATAGCTAAAAAAGCGATGCCATTACTAATAGTAGGTGAACTTTTTTTCATGTTTAGGCCGTACAAATTGGAAAATAAGGCGACGAAAAACACGTTGCTCGTTTCTAGCGTTGGCAAAATTGAAACGTACACAATATTCACGAACAGGCAAAGAAGGATGGTGAGCGTATGACATATAAGTCTTTTTCGCAGCTTGAAGTTAACGGCAAAAACTTCAAGGCGGTTAATTTTGACGGTATAGGCAGTAAACATGCGCTCGACAGGCTTCCGTTTTGTATCAAAATTCTTTTGGAAAACCTGATTCGTCATGAAGACCAAGAGTTTGTTAACAGCAACGATATTGAGCAAGTAGCAAAGTGGGACACAGATAATCACGTTGATCACGAAGTGTCTTTTGTTCCCGCACGCGTCATCCTCCAAGATTTTACGGGTGTGCCTGCTATTGTTGATTTAGCAGCCATGCGCGATGCGGTTAATCGTTTAGGTGGCGACGCTCAGGCGATTAATCCCCTCAATCCAGTAGAGCTGGTTATTGACCACTCAGTAATGGTAGATCATTTTGCTGAAGACGATGCGCTTGAAAAGAATACCGACATTGAAATTCAGCGAAATAGAGAGCGTTATCAATTTCTAAAATGGGGTCAGTCTAGCTTTGACAATTTCAAAGTGGTTCCCCCTGGTCGCGGTATCGTGCATCAGGTTAACCTAGAGTATCTTGCTCGTTGCGCGTTTACTAAGGAACAGGATGGGGAAACGTTGGTTTACCCAGATACCCTAGTAGGAACAGATTCGCATACCACTATGATTAATGGCCTTGGCGTACTAGGCTGGGGTGTGGGAGGCATTGAAGCAGAAGCGGCGATGCTGGGTCAACCAGTAACAATGTTATTACCAAAAGTGGTTGGCTTCAGGCTTTCAGGTAAGTTGCCTGCTGGCGTAACTGCCACCGACATGGTGCTAACTATCACACAACAACTACGTGAACATGGCGTTGTTGGAAAGTTTGTAGAATTCTATGGACCGGGTCTTAAGCATCTTACTACGGCAGACCGTGCCACCATCGCAAACATGGCGCCTGAATATGGTGCTACTTGCGGTATTTTCCCTATTGATGATGTTGCGCTAGATTACCTGCGACTCACCGGCCGAGACGAAGATCAAATTGCCCTTGTAGAGGAATATGCGAAATTCAGCCACCTATGGCACGACGACCACTCAAAAGATGCCCAGTATCATGAGACCCTGGAACTTAACTTAGATGAAGTGGTTCCTTCACTTGCTGGACCTAAGCGTCCTCAAGATAGAATTGCCCTCGATAATGCAGCAGAGGCATTTAGAGAGTGGCATCGTTCGCAAATTGACGTGAAAGTACTTGATGAAGAAACCGATCTCATCGCAGAAGCGGGGTTAGGTACAACAGACGAGGTGGACGAAGAACACGACTCGTTCGTGGAGTTCAGAGGAAGCAAGTTCAACCTTGAAGATGGCGCTATTGTAATAGCTGCTATCACCAGCTGTACTAATACGTCAAATCCATCAGTACTTGTTGGCGCAGGCTTACTTGCGAAGAAAGCAGCAGAAAAAGGGCTAACTCGTAAGTCGTGGGTTAAGACTTCATTAGCACCTGGTTCTCAGGTTGTTACTCAGTATCTAGAAGATGCAGGTCTTATGGACCCACTTGAAGCACTAGGCTTTAACTTGGTTGGCTACGGCTGTACAACCTGTATTGGTAACTCTGGACCGCTACCTGATGCCATTACCGACGCCATTAGAAAAGCGAAACTTACGGTTACCTCAGTTTTATCTGGTAACCGCAACTTTGAAGGGCGTATCCACCCTGATGTGGCTGCAAACTACCTTGCATCACCACCACTGGTTGTTGCATACGCGTTGGCTGGAAACATGAATGTAGATATCACTAAAGAGCCGTTAGGTAAGGCGAGTGATGGTTCTCCGGTATATTTAAAAGACATCTGGCCTACCGAAGACGAAATTCAGCAATACATAGCGGAAAACGTCACCGGTGATTTGTTTAAAGAAAAGTATGCAGATGTATTTAAAGGAAGCGGTGAATGGAATGAACTGCAGGTAAGTAAAACATCGGTCTACGACTGGCCAGAATCAACCTACATTAAGCATCCGCCTTTCTTTGAAGTAATGGGTAAGGAGCCAGAGGCTCTAACTGCAATTGAAAATGCACGATGTTTGGTTAAGGTGGGCGATTCGATTACTACCGACCATATTTCTCCAGCCGGCGCCATCGCAGAAGACAGCCCAGCCGGAGAGTACCTGCAGGCTCAAGGGGTTGAGCCTAAAGACTTTAACTCTTATGGATCGCGTCGTGGTAACCACGAGGTTATGATGAGAGGTACGTTTGCTAACGTGCGTCTTCAAAACCAATTAGCACCCGGCACAAGAGGCAGTGCTACCACACACTTCCCAAGTGGCGATGGTATGTCTATTTTCCATGCTGCTATGCGTTACAAAGATGACGGCGTACCAGCCATTGTTATTGGTGGAAAAGAGTACGGTACTGGCTCGAGTCGAGATTGGGCTGCTAAAGGCCCTTCTTTGATGGGGGTGAAAGCAGTATTAGCCGAGAGCTACGAGAGAATTCACCGCTCTAACCTGATTGGAATGGGGATTTTGCCACTTCAATTTAAGTCAGGTGATAGCGCGAGTTCTTTGGAGCTTAAAGGCAATGAGTCTTTTTCTATTAACGCTGTTGAACGTGGGCAGACTGAGGTTGAAGTTAAAGCCGTGTCGGATGAAGGAAAAACAACAACGTTTACGATGGATATCAGAATTGATACATCAAACGAGTTCACTTACTTTGAAAACGGCGGCATTCTGCATTACGTGATAAGAGAATACTTGAAGAAATAGCACGTATAAGGGTAATGGTTAGCGACTTCTCTGTAGTGAGAAGTCGCTATGCCATGTGATGTCAGTAATAGCGTTTTTCGCAGATTACTTCTTTAATATTCGAGCCGATGGCAGCGCGTGTCTCACATCTCAAATCTTGGGCTTGTGCACCGTAAAGAGAGATATATTCTTCTACATAAGGCTCTAAAGCATTGATGTAGTCTTCAGGTAAAGCATTCTTTATCTGTCGGTAAGAACGGTTCCATTCAGCGGTTTTTTGTTCCATAGCAACATTCAACCAGAGCCAGCCTTCTTCATAATTAACGGGCGTCCCCCATCCTTGGAAATACATTTGCGCGAGGTAATATTGGCCTTCTTTATTTCCCATTTTTGCAGAAGCAGTCAGCTTCTCCAGTGCTTTTTCATACTTCTCTGCCTTCAGGGCGTGCAAGCCCAATTCTAAAGTAGATAAATATTCGGATTTCCAAATATGATTCTTAGTATGCGACTGAGCCAACGTAGGGGCTGAAAGTACAACTGAAGATAAAACGGCAGCTATTGCTAATAGATTTTTCATGTAGTATCCCTTCTTTTTGATAAATTTATAACGCAATTCACACTCATAGTGAACCGTCTTAAAGTACAGTATTTGTTTTACGTTACTAAAAATTTTAAGAGTTGAGTGATTAATCTCCACCAATAATTTGGACTTGTGCAAGGTCGGTGTCGCCTTTAAGCACTTTGAAAATTGCGTCTTGAACGAGGGTGCGCATGCCATCAGCAGCAGCCTGAGACTTCATATCGGCGACGCTGGCTTCTTTGTACACCATTGACCGAAGCTCTGGCGTCATACCTAGTAGTTCATGTACCCCTGTTCTACCTTTGTAACCCGTGTTTCCACATTCTTCGCAGCCTTTAGCGCGGTAAAGCTCTAGTGGCGTCTGAATATTCAGCTCCGCCATGTGCGCATGACCATACTGGCGCTCAATAAAGGCCATATCGGTTTCAGTGGCGATGTACTTTTCTTTACAGCTACTACATAGCGTTCGAATAAGACGTTGAGCCAGTATACCCACGCAGGCATCTGAGAAGTTCACAGGGTCGAGACCCAAATCAAGTAAACGGGTAATCGTTTCAGGGGCTGAGTTGGTATGCAGTGTAGACAGTACTAAGTGACCGGTTAACGAGGCTTCAATCCCCGCATGTGCGGTTTCTTTATCACGCATCTCACCAATAAGAATAATGTCAGGGTCAGCACGTAAGAATGCGCGCAGGGCCGCAGCAAAGTTGAAGCCAATCTTAGGGCTTACTTGAACCTGTTGTAGGCCGGGTTGCGTGATTTCCACCGGGTCCTCAGCGGTCCAAATCTTCTTTTCAGGCGTGTTTAAATATCCCAATATAGCGTGAAGCGTGGTGGTTTTACCTGAACCCGTTGGCCCAACAACGAGAAGAATGCCGTGAGGCTTCTTAATCATTTCTTCTAAACGTGCACGGTTGTTCGGTGCCAAGTTCATCTTATCAATAGGCATCGCACCGCCAGATGCCAGAATACGCATAACTACACCTTCACCGGCAACCGTAGGAATGGTGGCAACACGAACTTCAACAAGTTGACCATTCATTCTAAACGCGAGTTTGCCATCCTGAGGTACGCGTTTTTCGGCAATGTTCAAATTCGACATTATCTTTATGCGTGCAATAACCGCACTGTGGTGCGAATTAGGCACTTGGTTCATGTCGCGGCACACACCGTCCACGCGCATACGTACACGAGTGGGCGCATTTTTCTCTGGGTCTATATGAATATCTGACGCGTTGAGTCTTTTTGCATCGTGCAGAATACGGCTTACTAAGCGCACCACAGCAGGGGCGTCGTCCGACAGCTCATCGACTTGGTCGTCGTTATCTTCAGTTGATGTACCAATCTCGTCGAGAATATCACTCATCTCGCCGGGGCCACCGCCACCGCTGTTTTCCCCCAAATATTGAAGAATTAAGCTTGGTAGGCTGACAGCTATCTCGTAGCTATCAATACCCATGGCGCTCTCTATTTCCATAAGTAGCGCCGCATTATTAGGTTCAGCCATCAACACGATAGGCTTGTCATGGGCATCGGCAATGACAGCCACATAGTTTCTTTTTAAATAAGAAACATTCAGACGGCTTTCATTTTCGAACCTGTGATACTTATCAGGTAAATAAGGAATAAAAGGCACCTGATAGTGAATAGAAAGCGAGTTGCCAATTTCTTCTTCAGAGATGCGGTGTTCCGATACAAGACGCTGTATAAGAGCGCGAATGTCTGGAGTAGAACTTTGAATATCGTTTAATGTAGCTTCGTCTAATAAGCTTTTGTGAACTAGTAGATCGAAAGGGTTGTTTGTGCCGCCCAGTTCAAATCTGAACTTGTCGCCAAGAATAAGTGCAAGGGCATTGCCTAGCTTTAAATCTTCTTCAGTAAAACCACCACTGACTTTGTTGATGATTTGGATAACACCCATCAACACGCCCGCATTCATTATAGGTACGCATAAAATGTTCTGGGTTTTAAAGTCATTGTCTTTGTCGAACTTATCAGCGAAGCGCAGGCGAGGGTGAATGCTTTGAAGTAGTGCAGGATTATACGGGTCGTCAATAACCACAGCCTTTTGTGATAGGGCAACATAACCAGCAATCGACATTGGGCTAATTGGCACTTTTATTTCCAGCGTCTCTTTACCCGTTTTAAATCTCGCGACCAAATCTTGATGCTGACGTCGACGTTGAAAAATACTCATACGTTGGGCATCAAACAAACCGAGGATAATTGGCTCTAATAAACCATATGCATCCAGTAACGTGGAGTGGTTATTTAGAATGCGTTTTATTTGTGCAAAAGTTTGCTGGTTATTCACTACTTCCATATTCTCACTACTAATAATGTTGGCGCCTAGTCCTTTATGCATTTGGCGTTACAAGTGCCTGTTAAGCTAGGGTAACAAGATATACCTATACCACGAAAGCAACAATACTACTTATAGACAGTTACATACACTGGTATAGCGTAAAAATATGTGTATAAAAAGCAAACTGCCTCTTGCATTGCTTCTGCCTTTCTGTATAATTCGCGCCCACTGTCCAATTAGGGCACGTAATTTTTAGCCGCGACCTCACTGCTTTTAGGGTGGTTGCCGAAGTAACGGATTCATCATCACTGATTAGCCTGTTGCTGGCGTGCTAGAAAAAAGAACAGGGTTCCGATTGGGAACCATCGGTTTACGCACATCCTTTCTTTCCGGAATAAATGGAAGAGAAAGGGTGAATTTTTTTGTTCTTTCGATTGGAGCTTAATCGATGCCAAATCAAAGAATTCGCATTCGTTTGAAAGCGTTTGATCACAAGTTGATCGATCAGTCTACGGCTGAAATCGTTGAAACTGCGAAACGCACTGGTGCTCAGGTAAGTGGTCCTATTCCTCTACCTACTCGCAAAGAACGCTATACAGTTCTGATTTCTCCGCACGTTAACAAAGACGCGCGTGATCAATATGAAATCCGTACTCACAAGCGTTTGGTAGACATCATCGAGCCAACTGATAAAACAGTTGACGCGTTGATGCGTTTGGACTTGGCTGCTGGCGTTGATGTTCAAATCAGCCTGGGCTAATAAGAGAGGGTTATAACAATGGCGATTGGTCTAGTCGGTCGTAAAGTGGGTATGACTCGCATCTTCACTGAAGATGGTACGTCTATCCCTGTGACTGTTATTGAAGCGACCCCAAACCGCGTTACTCAGCTTCGTACTGAGGAAACTGACGGTTATCGCGCTCTTCAGGTTACTGCTGGAACTAAGAAAGCTAACCGCATCAACAAAGCTGAAGCAGGTCACTTTGCTAAAGCTGGTGTTGAAGCTGGACGCACTCTAGTAGAATTCCGCCTAGAAGAAAACGAAGGTGCCGATATTGAAGTAGGCAGTGAAATCACTGTTGAAATCTTTAACGACACTAAGAAAATTGATGTAACTGGTACATCAAAAGGTAAAGGTTTCCAAGGTGCTATCAAGCGCTGGAACTTCAGTTCTCAGCGTATGACACACGGTAACTCTTTGTCACACCGTGCTCCTGGTTCAATTGGTCAAAACCAATCACCAGGTAAAGTATTCAAAGGCAAGAAAATGGCTGGTCAGCTTGGTAACAAGCAAGTGACTACTCAGTCTTTGGAAGTTGTACGTGTTGACGTAGAGAACGGCCTTATCCTAGTTAAAGGTGCCGTACCTGGCGCAACTGGCAACGATGTAATCGTAAAGCCAGCTGTTAAAGCGTAACGTCTGGGGAGTGAACTGATGGAATTAACATTGAAAGACGCGCAAAGCGCTCTTGAAGTATCCGAAGCGACCTTTGGACGTGAATTCAACGAAGCCCTGGTACACCAGGTAGTTGTAGCTTACGGTGCAGGTGCTCGTCAGGGTACAAAAGCGCAGAAAACTCGCGCTGAAGTTCGTGGTGGCGGTAAGAAGCCATGGCGTCAAAAAGGTACTGGCCGTGCTCGTGCTGGTACAATCCGTAGCCCAATTTGGGTTGGCGGTGGCCGTGCTTTCGCAGCAAAGCCTCGTGACTTTGACCAAAAAGTTAACAAGAAAATGTATCGCGGTGCGATCAAGAGCATCCTGTCTGAACTAATCCGTCAAGACCGTTTGGTTGTTGTAGAGAAGTTCGGTGTTGACGCACCTAAGACTAAAGCTCTTATTTCTGCACTTAACGAATATGAACTAAATGACGTTCTAATCGTTACTCCTGAAGTTGATGAGAACTTGTTCCTAGCGGCGCGCAACTTGTACAAAGTTGACGTACGTGACGTAGCAGGCATCGACCCAGTGAGCTTGATTGCATTTGAAAAAGTGCTAATGACTGCTGATGCGGTTAAACAACTTGAGGAGGCGTTAGCATGAAAGAAGAACGTCTACTGAAGGTGCTAGTAGCACCTCACGTTTCAGAAAAGTCTACAATGGCTGCTGAAGCGAACAACACAGTTGTATTTAAAGTAGCTAAAGACGCGAACAAAGCCGAAATCAAAGCTGCAGTTGAAAAACTGTTTGAAGTTGAAGTTGAAGGTGTTCGTACTGTGAACGTTAAGGGTAAAACCAAGCGTCACGGCATGTCTTTCGGTAAGCGCAGCGACTGGAAAAAGGCCTACGTGGTTCTTAAAGAAGGTCAGGACATCGACTTTGTCGGTGGTGCTGAGTAAGAAGGGGATTAGAAATGCCATTATTGAAAGCTAAGCCAACTTCTGCCGGTCGTCGTCACGTTGTTCAGGTCGTAAATCCTGACCTGCACAAAGGTGCACCGTACGCACCTTTGCTTGAAAAGAACAGCAAATCTGGCGGTCGTAACAACAATGGTCGTATTACCACTCGTCACATTGGTGGTGGTCATAAGCAACACTACCGTGTAATCGACTTTAAACGCAACAAAGACGGCATTCCAGCTAAAGTTGAGCGTTTAGAATACGATCCAAACCGTTCTGCAAACATTGCACTAGTATTGTACGCAGACGGTGAACGTCGTTACATTCTGGCTCCTAAGGGTATACAAGCAGGTGATGCAATCCAGTCTGGTTCGGACGCTCCGATCAAGTCTGGTAACACTCTACCTATGCGTAACATCCCTGTAGGTACTGTTGTACACGCAATTGAAATGAAGCCTGGCAAAGGTGCGCAAATCGCACGTTCTGCTGGTGCTTATGCTCAGATCCTAGCACGTGACGGAAACTACGTTACCCTACGTCTACGCTCTGGCGAAATGCGTAAAGTTCTATCTGATTGCCGCGCCACTATCGGTGAAGTTGGCAATGCAGAGCACATGCTTCGTTCACTAGGTAAAGCTGGTGCTACACGCTGGCGTGGTGTTCGTCCTACCGTTCGTGGTGTTGCCATGAACCCGGTTGATCACCCACACGGTGGTGGTGAAGGTCGTACATCAGGCGGTCGTCACCCAGTAACTCCTTGGGGTGTTCCTACCAAAGGTAAGAAAACCCGAAGCAACAAGCGTACTGATAAGCTTATCGTACGTCGTCGAAACAAGTAATAGCGAGGATTCACCATGCCACGTTCTCTCAAGAAAGGTCCTTTTATTGACCTTCACTTGCTGAAGAAGGTAGAGGCTGCAGTGGAAAAGAACGAACGTAAACCAATCAAAACTTGGTCTCGTCGTTCTATGATCATCCCAGATATGATTGGGTTGACCATTGCGGTCCATAACGGTCGCCAACATGTACCTGTCATTATTAGTGACGAAATGGTCGGCCACAAGTTGGGCGAATTTGCGCCAACGCGTACTTACCGCGGCCATGTCGCGGATAAGAAAGCTAAACGTTAAGGGGTAGGAAGATGGAAGCATTAGCTAAACACCGTTTTGCCCGCACGTCGGCTCAAAAGGCACGCTTGGTTGCGGATCAAATTCGCGGAATGCACGTTGAGAAAGCTCTAGAGCTTCTTGCGTACAGCCCGAAGAAAAGCGCAGCGCTAGTAAAGAAAGTATTGGAATCTGCGATTGCTAACGCAGAGCACAACGAAGGCGCAGACATCGACGAGTTACGCGTGTCTAAAGTTTTCGTTGACGAAGGTCCAACTATGAAACGTATCAAGCCACGTGCTAAAGGCCGTGCTGATCGTATCTTCAAGCGCAGCAGTCACATCACTGTGGTTGTAGCGGATAACTAGGAGTAGATAATGGGACAGAAGGTACATCCTACAGGTATACGCCTGGGTATCAGCAAACCATGGACTTCTACCTGGTACGCTAATACTGCAGACTATGCAGACAACCTGTATAACGATCATCAGGTACGTCAGTATCTGACTAAGCAACTAAAGAACGCTTCACTTTCTAAAATCGTGATCGAGCGTCCTGCTAAGAGCATCCGTGTGACTATTCACACTGCTCGTCCAGGCGTTGTAATCGGTAAGAAAGGTGAAGACGTAGAGAAGTTGCGTAACTACGTATCTAAGCTAGCCGGCGTGCCAGCTCAGATCAACATCGCTGAAGTACGTAAGCCAGAGCTAGATGGCCAGCTAGTAGCTGACAGCATCTCTAGCCAGCTAGAGCGTCGTGTTATGTTCCGTCGTGCTATGAAGCGCGCAGTACAAAACGCAATGCGTCTAGGCGCGAAAGGTATCAAAGTTGAAGTTAGCGGCCGTTTGGGCGGAGCAGAGATTGCACGTTCTGAATGGTACCGTGAAGGTCGCGTTCCTCTGCACACTTTCCGTGCGGATATCGATTACGCAACCTCTGAAGCGTCAACTACTTACGGTATCATCGGCGTTAAAGTATGGATCTTCAAAGGTGAAGTTCTAGGTGGTCTACCTACAACTCAAGAGCAAGCACCAGCTGCTCAACCTAAGAAGAAAGGCCGCAACGCTAAGCGAGAGGGCTAATCATGTTACAACCAAAACGCATGAAGTTCCGTAAGATGCACAAAGGTCGCAACCGCGGCTTAGCAGCGGGTAATACTGTTGCCTTTGGTACTTACGGCCTTAAAGCAGTTGGTCGTGGTCGAATGACTGCGCGCCAAATCGAAGCAGCGCGTCGTGCTATGACTCGTCACGTTAAGCGTCAAGGTAAAATTTGGATTCGAGTTTTCCCTGACAAGCCAATTACTGAGAAGCCTCTAGAAGTGCGTCAAGGTAAAGGTAAAGGTAACGTTGAGTACTGGGTATGCCAAATTCAGCCTGGTCGTGTGCTATACGAGATGGAAGGTGTTCCTGAAAATCTTGCACGCGAAGCGTTTGAATTGGCAGCGGCTAAACTGCCATTTAAAACAACCTTTGTAACTCGGACGGTGATGTAATGAAAGCGACTGAACTGAAAGAAAAGAGCGTAGAAGAGCTGAACGCAGAGTTGATTAACCTGCTACGCGAACAGTTCAACCTACGCATGCAGCACACAACAGGTCAGCTTGAAAAAACTGATCAGTTGAGAAAAGTACGTCGTAACATCGCGCGTGTTAAAACCATTCTGACTCAAAAGGCTGATGCGTAATGACTGAGCAAAAAATTCGTACAGTACAAGGTCGTGTGGTTAGCAACAAGATGGATAAGTCTATCACTGTTGTAGTTGAACGTTTTGTTAAGCACCCAATCTACGGGAAGTTCATCAAGCGCTCTACTAAGCTTCACGCCCACGACGAAAACAACGTATGCAATAAAGGTGACGTAGTAACAGTACGTGAATGTCGCCCACTATCTAAGAGCAAATCTTGGATGCTAGTTGACGTTGTTGAGAAAGCTGGCGTTTAATCGCTAACTTTTTTCAAAGTCTTAAAAAAGCCGCTTTCGAGCGGCTTTTTTTGTGTCTGCAGTTTTTTACATATACTTTCATAGGCTCAAGCGTGTTCCTTATCAGCGCCGTTGAAGACTAGCGTCTTGTATAAATTTGCGTAGGCACTGGACATCCTTTCTATACCAAATTTACTTGTGACAAGCTTATACAAAGCCTCTCCATATTGTGCTCTTTCATCAGGGGCTTCAATTAGACTAATTAAGCTCTCCCCAATTCCGTCAATATCTCCCGGCGCTACCATTACACCTGTTTCCTTATGCTTGATAACTTCGGGTATTCCCCCTACAGGACTAGATAACACTGCACATTTATTAGCACCTGCCTGAAGTAAAATATCGCCTAAACCCTCTGAATAGGAAGGATGAACCAGAATATCTACATTAGGGAGTATTTTGGCTACCTCTTTAGTAAAACCGCAAAGCTTCACATGCTCGTCTAGCTTATGGCGTTCTATAAGTGATTGATAGCTCTCTTTTAGATTTCCCTCGCCAAACAATAAACAGGTTACATTTTCATGCTTGTTCAATACATCGTGCATAGCCAAAATGATATCCGCTTGCCCTTTTTGAGATATGTACTGAGCGAAATTTGCAATGACGATATGGTCTTCAGGAATAGAGAATGTACGTCGCAGCCAACCGCTATCTTTGGGTTGGGAATACTCTGTTAAGTCTACTGCTGGATATATAACGCGCTGATGCTCTACGCCTTCACAATGTAGTGAAACCACTTTCCTCACACCTTCAGATACGCTGATAACTGCATCGAATTGTTTGTACTTATAAAATGAAAAGTGAGTTTCGGGGTTATCTATTCGCCTTGTGCAAACCGTAGGCACACCTGAAATTTTGGCGAGCATGGCACCCCATACATCCGAACCCCGTTCGCTGTGTACATGAATAATATCTGGGTTAACCCCATTTACGACTTCCAGTAAACGCTTTACACATAGGAAGTCTGACTCACCGGCATACTTAATGGTATGCGTTTCACAATGCCCAAAAGCCGTACGACGAATCTCACTGTCTTCAGCGCAAACCAAGTGAAGTGATATATCATCATGGTGCTCTAACGCATTGATGAGGTATGCAACTTGTTCTGCGCCACGGTGAAGATGTATGCCAAGTTCAATGTGAAGAACGCGTATACTCAAATGCCTTCCTTAAAATTTATTTAATATTCTGTATACGCTGCTTTTTTATTTAAGACCGTTTTTTTGCGGCTTTTCTTATATGGTTGTGGTTACATCTTGCTGTTTAAACATCGCTATACGCATAAAGCGAGTGATCAATATATTATTGCCTTTCTCATATACACTATTTACTTACGTATAGGGTCGCTTTGCCCTAGACGCGGGCTATTTAGCCACTACAATGTCGAAAGAATCTATCGGGAACTGCGGCACTAGATAGCTAGAATTACCTGCTTACCGCTGGGAGTGGGTGTTTCGCAGTGCCCAGCACACCGTATTTGAAAAGCATAATTCAACATCGATAGTCGATCAATTGTAGTCGTGCCGTCGAAGTATCTGTATCAAAAAGGATGTATTTATGGTTGTTGCCAATACACGTGGCTATAAACCTACTCTACTTGAAACGCTCTGCCGGTGGGGATATTCGCTTGTATTGGCGATTGCGATTCCCTTCGCATTTATTCATTTATTGATAAAAGCCACGAAAGCAAGCGATGACTCGCATCGAGGGAGATTTGAGCGTTTTGGTATAGTCCCAAAGCCGCTCAAGCAGAATGGCTATTTGTTTCACTGTGTTTCAGTGGGGGAAGTCGTGGCTGCTTCATGCGTAATAAAGCGAATAATGCAACACGAGCCAGACGCGCAAATAACCGTTACTACAACCACGTCTACAGGCTCTGCTCGCGTTCGAGATATATTCAAAGACACCGTTCACCATTTCTATCTGCCTTATGATTTGTCGCTGACTATGTCTTCAATGCTGAAACGCATTAAGCCCAAAGCAGTATTGATTACAGAAGTTGAACTATGGCCAAACCTAATTCACGTGTGCTGGAAGCGCAATATTCCCGTTATGGTAATAAATGCTCGCATGACTGAGCGCTCGGCTAAACGTTATAAAAAAATCGGACAGCTATTTAACCCTATGTTGGCTAAGCTATCTCACGTATGTGCTCAAGGGCAGAGAGACTATGATAATTATGCATGGCTTGGTGTTGCGCAAGATAAGCTAACCCTCACGAATAATATTAAGTTTGATCAAGCCGCAAATACAGCGAGCTCTTCTGCACATTTTCTTGGGTTAGCTAAGGGTGCAAGGCCAATACTAGTTGCAGGCAGCACGCACGAACCTGAAGAGAGCGTTATCGTTGAATCTGCAAAGGTTTTATGGGACGAGAACCCTCAACTACGGGTGATTATTGTCCCTCGCCATCCAGAGCGTTTTGAAGCCGTAGCAAAATTACTTGAAAGGCATAATCTGAACTTCGTCAAAAGTTCAGAGGTGGATAACGTTCCAGATGATGCGAACGTTATCCTGTTGGATGAAATGGGTAAGTTAAATCATGCTTATGCGGTAGCAACATTTGCCTTTGTTGGCGGCTCTATTGCCGATAGAGGCGGCCATAATGCCCTTGAGCCGGCAGCATTCTCGTTGCCAATAATGATGGGGCCACACACCTATAATAACCCTGTTATCTGCGACTATTTAAAAGAATGTGGCGCATTAAGCATTGTAGAAGATGCTTCTCGCGTTTCTTCAACGGTGCAAGAATGGCTTGAATCACCCAGTAAAGCTGAAAAAGCGGGAATGGCCGGTAAAAAGGTACTACAGGATAACAGCGGCGCGTTAGATTCTACTTTAGCGTGTATACATCGCAGTATTCGTTAAATGCCGTCAGTCAAAAACAGCAACTCGTTGTTATTGAACAAAAAAGGAACCCCGCATTTGTGCGTCTGATGCACCAAATTAGGCGCTGTGACAGCTAAAAGATAATGAATAGGGACTTGGTTTTTAGCTATCTATTTGATTATACAAGGATTGTCAAAGTTGGTTCGCTGCTTGCTATAAAGTGTGCGACAGCGTAACAACAGTAAAATCCAAATAAATATGCACCTTTTAAAAAGGGCACTGCGTTGCGCGTTTTCCAGGGAGAGACCTCCTGCCGGTGGGCAGGAGGTTTTCTTACTTTTGCACTTCTACTTTTTCTTCTTTTCGTTCTGGTTCAATCAAGCTAATCACACGCCATCCTGCTTTAGGCTGAATACTGTTACCGTTGATAAAAGTATAGCTCTTACCTTCAGCGTTGATCGCAATGAGAGGTGTAGCGCGCTCACCATACTGTTTTATGTACTGCTCGTAAGTAAACTCTTCAGATAAACGGGTGGTTTTCACCATTGAGTCACGGGCAATGGCCGACGCTAAATACCCATAAGTAACGCCTTCATCGAACAGAGTAAGTTTTTTCGCGTATTGTTCGCTAACTTGGTGACTTGGTCGCGTAGATTGTTCGTTATTTGTCAGCGCCCATACTTTGTCTTTGCCCATCGTGTATTCAAAGTGATAAGCAATAAGTGGGTTAAGCTGTTTATAAGGCGACATAATCAGCACGGTACCGAATGTATTCAGATCAAGATGTCGCGCTGCATGGTCAGACATTGGGTTGCCAAAATATACTGGGATATCCTTCATACGCGCTTCTCTTATTGCGTCCCAGTTAGTATCTGCAATGGTAACGTCTAGCTTTTGATTTATCATTTCCGTCGCTAAGGCGCGGTTGAATTTACTGCCACCGAAAATCAGATAGCCAGTTGGCGCAGGCGCTCTCACCTTAAGTAGCGACGCAACAGTGCGTGAAGTAAGGCTCTGTACTACCACTGTTGCAATAATCACCATAAAGACAATAGGAACGATAATACCCGCGCCTTCATAGCCAATTTCTTCAAGCTTTAAAGAGAAAAGGGCTGATACCGCCGCTGCAACAATACCGCGAGGTGCAATCCAGCTTAGCAAGGCTAATTCGTTTAACTTGAGTCCGGTACCGACGGAGGACGCCAATACGGACAAAGGCCGAGCCACAAACATAATGGCGGCAAGCACTACAATGGAGCCCCAACCTACATCCACTACCGATTGTAAGTTCAAACGCGTGGCAAGCAGAATAAATAAGCCTGAAATAAGTAAAACACTCAGGGTTTCCTTAAACTCAAGAATGTCTTCTACGTCTACGTCCTTCATATTGGCCAGTACCATACCAGATATGGTAACCGCCAAAAGGCCAGACTCGTGCGCAACATAATTAGACGCTGCAAACACACCCAGAATAACGGTTAACACTGCGGTGTTAAGCAAATAGTGCGGTATCCAGTCTTTGCGAATAGACAGACCAAGCAGATAGCCAGAAGCGAGACCAAGTACGGAGCCAATTCCAATGGTTTTGCCAAACGCTATTAGCGTATGGGTAATGGCGGTTTCTTGCGATGCAACGATAAACTCGAAAACCAGTACGGCGAGCAGAGCGCCGATAGGGTCTATGACAATCCCTTCCCAGCGTAAGATATTGGCCAAATTCGTTTTCGGTCGCACGGTTCTGAGCATGGGCACTATAACCGTTGGGCCTGTTACGGTAACAATGGCTCCGAATAGGAAGGATAGCTGCCAAGTAAGATCAAGACTGTAGTGCGCTGCAGTGGCTGCGACAAGCCAGGTTACAACCACGCCCACAGAGCAAAGGTTTCGAACCATGTTACCGTGACCCGCGATGTCGCTGAACTTCAGCGTCAGTGACCCTTCAAAAAGAATAATGGCAACAGAGAGAGAAACGACAGGAAACAGCAAATCACCGAATAAGTCGTCCGCGTTGAGCACGCCAAAAACAGGGCCAACCACAATACCGACAATTAACAACGGTAAAATAGCAGGGAGCCTAACCTTATAGGCTAAGTATTGGCAGGTAATTGACAGCAATCCAACTGCAACGAGTGAAAGAAGCGGGTCTGACAAAGTGAGTCCTTAACGTGTTGATATTATTCCATGGTATATCAGCCTAAACATTTGTCATACAGAGACTTTAGGCCAACCTATGTTTATAGCGATATACGCTTGGGCTAAAAGTTTAGACCAATAGACCTTATTTAGCGCACTAAAATGCATGTTAGAGAGTGGGTAGGTTTGATATTATTCGTCACTTATCGTTCTTTTCGGAGCCTTTCATTGAACACTCACTTTAAATTCGCGGCTTTATCAGCATCGCTTGTACTAGCATCGGCATGCGCAGTTCAATATCCCATCCCTTCTGCACAGTTACAAATAGAAAATATCGTTGAGTTGCCGGAAGAACTTTCAGAAACATCGGGTCTATTTTGCGAAACGGACGGCATGTATTCATTAAATGACTCAGGTAATGCTCCCGTCATTTATCGTATAAATTACCAGGGTGAAATTATTGAACGAACGCGCTTACCGCTCACCAATAAAGACTGGGAAGCAATAACCGCTGACGCTTCATCGTTTTACATTGCGGATGTGGGAAACAATAAAGGCAAAAGAGAGCAGGTCGAAATACATAAAGTAAACCGCTCAAATGTGAATGACATCACCTCTATTACGTTGAAATACGAGGGTAACGACGCTTCGAATAACATTCCTTATGCACATGATTTCGACTCAGAGGCGATGGTTAAGCATGGCGATGACCTGCTTCTTTTTTCTAAAAGTTGGAAAACTGGTATAACTCATATCTATAAAGTGAACGAAGACGAAGCTGAGCAAACCATTAGTACGTTTGCGTCCATTGATGGACTGCCGGGCGTGGTAACTGGGGTAGACTTCGATCAGCACCAAAATAGGTTTGTTATCACCGGCTACAAATCAGATCCTTTTGGAAACTTTGCCACTTTCATGGCTCAAGTATCGAGCGACTTTGCCCTTCTTGATGTATGGCCGCTTGAGCAATATAAACAAGTTGAAGGCATATGCGTGGATAATAGCGGCACATATTGGTTCAGCGAAGAAGCTACTGAAGGGCGCAAAGCATCGTTGTCTAGCGCCAGAGTAATGCCATAACAAATAGCGCCATAACAAGTAGCGCCAAAACAGGTAACGCCGTAACGAGCAACGCCATAATAAGGCGAGCTGATTGAAGTCCGGTAGCCAATCCCCCAAGCTTATTCACGGTTGAGAATAAGCGCTCTTTCATTGTCAGCCGCTGTTCTTTTAAAGTTATCTTTTAGTCGATGTTAGTAAAATGGCTAATACCCAACTGCCTACATTCCTGTCTATACTGAAATTGTGATCGAATAAGTTGTAGCCAACCACAATTTGAGAGGCAGCGAAAAATGAGACGTTTAAACCAGTCCTTTTTAGCAATGTGCTTTTGTCCATGTTTTTTATTGGCGGGTGCAGCTAATGCCTCTGTGGTCGAAAAGGCACAAGAATGGCTCAACAAATATTCAGACAGTGACGATACGTTTTCCCTAACTCTCACTAAGAATAAAATTAAGTTCAAAGGCTGCAAACAAAAGCAGTATCAACTTGCATTTAGCCAAAAACTGGCGCCAATGTTTAACGTTGAAGCCATTGTCCATTACAACAAAGGGTTGCTTGACTACGGTGTTATGTCTCAGCGTGTCAGAAGCCACGAATTTGAAGTGGTTAGCTGGTGGGATAGAGGTGATTATAGGTTGGGGTTAAGCCATAAAGTACGCCCCCGTCATGAGATGAGCATTCCGGTTGCCGATACAATTCGTCTGCCTACCAGTACATCAGCAGGCCTTTATGTAGAAATCCCATTCAAGGAAGACAAGCACCTTCTTACTGTTGGAGCTATGAGAGAGTCGTGGGAAAGTGAAGGAGCATCAATGCAATTGCCATGGCGCTCCAGCCGTGACAATCAAGTAAAAGTAGAATACGCCATCACTTTCTAAATGGTGGCGCATAAGGTTGTGTTATCTCACCGCTTTGCCATTCATAAGGCATAAGTAAACTTAAAGCTTAAATCTGCTCACTTCAGACGAGAGTTCTTGCGCCAGTTCATCGAGCTTGTCACTCACGCTAACCAATATCTTAGTCGCATTCAGGGTTTCTTCACTTGATGCACTAATGTCATTAATGTTTCGACTGATATCTTCAACCACCGTGGCTTGCTCTTCCGTAGCCGTCGCCACTTGCGTGTTCACATCATTAATGTGAGCAATCTCTTCGGCGATATCTTGAAGCAATTTGTCTATTTCATTGGTTGCGGTTACCACATCGGTTGTGCGTGCTCGACTTGATTCCATTTGCGAAACGGCAGATTTAGAGTCTTGCTGGAACTTATCGATCTTCACCTGTATTTCATCAGTCGCTTGAGCGGCACGTTGTGCAAGTGTTCGCACCTCATCAGCAACGACTGAGAAGCCTCGGCCGTGATCGCCAGCCCGAGCTGCTTCTATAGCAGCATTTAGCGCAAGTAAATTGGTTTGCTCTGAAATACCTCGAATTGTATCGAGGATACCGCCAATGGCTGCGGTGTGTTCATCTAGCGATTGAATAACCCGAGACACATCTTGAATTTGACCCGAAAGACCGTTTATCGCGTGTACTGCACGTTGGGTAATTTCTCGACCGTGAGCGGAATTAGTTGTAGCCATATTCGCATTTTGCGCAGCATGGGTAGCTGACTGGGCTACTTCATTTACCGTACTGCCCATTTCTGTTAGCGCGGCTGCCGCCTGTAAGGTTTGATCGCGCTGGCTCTTGGTTGAGTTTTCTGTTTGATGAGACTGCTTCGCAACATCTTGTGCTGACGCCTTTAGTGCGTGACTTGTTTTCGCCACTTGCGAAATGGTGCCGTGAAGGTGATCAATAAAGTTATTGAACCCTTCCACTAATCGGGCAATTTCCTTTTGTTCTGGCATAGTAATACGAGAGCGTAAGTCGCCTTGTCCTCTGCCAAGCTGCTGGAAAACATCGGCCAGTGATTCAAGTGGCTTGGTAAGCGTGCCTGCTAGCCAAATACCAATAAGTGCGAAAGCGCCTGCTATCACCAAAGCCCAAATAATAATCTGGCGGCTGCCTGCATTTAGCGATGCGTAGAGCTCATGCTCAGGTACTTGTGCAACCACATACCAACCGGCTTTTTCCACATAGGTACTGGCAAACAGTTGCGTGTCACCTGCCGCGTTGCTGGTGGCCATAGCAAAGCTCTGACGATTGAGTAGTTGCCCTGATGTGCTTGAATCGCTTATGGACGCTAACTTAGCCTTTCCTAATAACTCGGTATTGGGATGCGCGATAATGGTGCCGTTTCCGTCAACAAGAAAGACAAAGCCGGTTTGCGCAATTTTCACCGCATTGATGATATCTAGCAGCTCATCGACCGATTTAGCGACACCCGACATACCTCTGCCGTTTACTTGCTGGTAATTCGCAAAAAGTCGGTAACCTTGACCCGGTTCGTTGTATAGGCTTAGTGAAATTGGTTCGCCGCTATTTTTGTAAGCGAAAAACCACCCATCAAATTCATCGTTTTGTAGCACCCGCAAGAAACCATCTTGGTTCCAATATTTGTAGGTGGTTCTGTCTACAAATGAGGCTACCGTTAAATCGTTAAATTCAACGATATTACTTAAATAGCTAAGGAGACGGCGTTCGCCAGCGCTATCTGCGCCTGCCGAAGACCAGGCAAGAATGTCGGGGTTAGAAGCAATGCCGTGAGCAACGGTAAGCATTACACTTGCTTCCCTGTCCACTCGGTTACCAACCTGTTTAAGTAATGAAGGAAGCTGAAGTTCTTCCATGTTCTCTTTAACGAGATCACGGGCAATCCATTGGCTAATAGAACCTACAAGAATAGCAGCAGCGAGCACCGCCACAATAAGAGAAATAATGAGTTTTTGTTTTATACTGAAAGTCATGACTTTCGACCACGTAAGTTAATGCTGAAATTTATGATCAAGGGTGACGTGGCATTGCAGGCACAGCAACGTCTGATACTGAGTCCTAGGCGGGTCAGTACTACTCTCTGATTCTTACGCTAGTGCTATTTTTATTTTTTAAGCGCAGACAAGTTATCGACCTTTTCCCTGCAAAGTTTATACTTTTTGCTGGGGCAAAGAGATTGTGAAGCATAATTGACCAATAGGTCAATAGAAAGATGAGGCTTTACAAAAACGTCAGTTGTAAAAAAGCCCTCTGCTTTACGAAGAAAACAAGAGGGCCAATGGCGTACTGAAGCTAAATATTTAATTAGCCACAGCTAGGGCCTGTTGCTCTTTGATGTAGAGCGAATAACAACAGGACCTAGGAAGGGTAAGTGCGTTAACTTACTCTTTGCTTTCCTTAGGAATAGGGAAACCACGGTCACGCATCAATGCGTCTACCTTGGCGTCACGACCACGGAACTTGCGATATGCTTCAGCTGGATCCATTGCGTTACGTACGGCGAATAGATATTTCACTAAGCGATCGCCTACTTCTTTATCGTAGAAACCACCCGGTGCTTCCATAAAGGCTTCTGCTGCGTCAGCAGTAAGAACCTCTGCCCACATGTAGCCGTAATAGGCCGCAGCATAACCTTCACCCGAGAACACGTGACCGAAGTGAGGTGAACGGTGACGCATAACGATTTCTTCTGGCATACCAAGCTTCTTAAGCTCTTCGCGCTCAAAAGTATCAGGGTCAATCTTGCTAGGATCGGTAGTATGATACTTCAGGTCCATAATGGCAGAAGCCATGTACTCAGTGGTTTTGAAGCCTTCATTGAAGGTTGAGGCCTTCTTAATCTTCTCAACTAGTTCTGCTGGAATTGGCTCGCCTGTTTCATGGTGAACCAGATAGTTGTTGATTACCTCATCGGTGGTCAACCAGCGCTCTAATAACTGAGACTGGAACTCAGTGTAATCGCGTACGCCAGAATGCGAAGACGGGTATTCTACGTCAGACGCTAAGAAGTGAAGAGCATGACCAAATTCATGGAAGTAGGTTTCAGCATCATCCCACGAAATAAGTGTAGCTTCGCCATCAGCACCTTTCACGAAGTTCGAATTGTTTGAAGACAATACGGTCTTCTTGCCATCGAACGTGGTGTAAGAGCGATACGTCGTTGCCCAAGCACCAGAGCGTTTACCTTGGCGTGAGAATGGGTCAAGGTACCAAAGACCGATATGCTCACCGCTGTCTTTGTCAGTTACTTCCCATACTTTCACGTCTTCGTGGAAAACGGGTACTTTGCCTTCTTCAACAGGTGTGAAGTTGAAGTTGAACAAGCGACCTGCAACGTAAAACATCGCTTCGCGCAGCTTATCAAGCTGTAAGTACTGCTTTACTTCGTTTGAATCTAGGTCGTACTTCGCTTGGCGCACTTTTTCTGCATAGAAGCGGTAGTCCCATGGCGCAATAGTGATGTCTGCACCTTCTTCATTGGCAATGGCCTGCATGTCGGCCACTTCTTCTTCAACGCGAGCAATAGCGGCAGGCCATACTTTCATCATCAGATCCATGGCGTTTTCTGGGTTCTTCGCCATACGATCTTCTAAACGCCACTGTGCGTAATTTTCGTAACCTAACAGCTCAACGCGCTCATCTCGAAGGGTTAGGATGCGCTTGATAATGTCATTGTTATCAAACTCGTCGGCATTGTCACCGCGGTTGTAGTAAGTACGCCATACTTTTTCGCGAAGCTCACGATTGGTTGAGTAGGTCAAGAACGGGTCCATAGACGAACGCGTATTGGTAATCGCATACTTACCTTCTTCGCCGCGAGACTCTGCTGCCGCTTTAGCTGCCTTTACAAACGAAGCGGGTAGGCCGTCAAGCTGGTCTTCAGTAATATAAGTAACGTAGTTTTCTTCGTCTGCTAGCACGTTGTTAGAAAACTTGGTGTGCAGCGTAGCAAGTTCTTGGTTAATTTCAGCATAGCGCTTTTTCGCTTCGCCATCTAACGTTGCACCGTTGCGCGCGAAGCTGTTGTAAGTCATCCACGTAATACGCTGTTCTTCTGGCGTGAGCGATTTCAGTTCATCAGACTCGTACACCGTTTTCACTCTTTCAAAGAGTTTTTCATTTTGCGTAATTTGAGTGAAGAAAGCTGACAGTTTTGGTGACATCTCGGCCTGAATTTCGCGGAATTCAGGGCTAGACTTGTTTGAGCTCCAAATGCCGTAATACGTGAATACGCGTCCAAGCTCTGCACCTGCGCGCTCCATTTCAACAATGACGTTTTCAAACGTTGGTGGCGCTTCGTTATTTGCGATGGCTTCGATCTCTTTAAGATTCAGTTCCATGGCTTTTTCTAGCGCAGGCTTCAAATCTTCCAAATTCATTTTATCGAAAGCAGGCACGCCACCGTACGGGCCTTTAAACTCTTGAAGCAGCACGTTATCAAACTGTGCTTGTTGAGATGTCGCTGTATTTTGTACATCTGTGCTGGTGGTCTCAGGTGCTTTTTGTTCTGAACATGCACCGAGTGCAACCACAACCGCCATAGCGGTGAGTGATGATTTAAATTTACCCATGAGTTTTCCTGTCTGTTTTTATCTATACGTTTTATGACAAAAACCATCTTAAGATAATGTAAAAATAAGTTAAATGCTCTTTAACGTAATTCCTTGCAGCACAGCGGTTTGAAGAGAAATCGCGCTGATATGCAATTCGTCGAAATTGGTCAAATTTTGATTGGCTTTACGCTGGTTGGAAATTACACTGCGCGCGTTCTGAATAGCTGTCTTCCACAGCTCGTAAACCACTGACTTTTTTACTGTGATCATCATGTTTGAATTACTTCTTCACGCGTTTCCCGTTGCATTCGCTTTGGCCTCCTTTTGGTCGAACACTGAACGTAAATTACTGCTACTGAATTTAGGGTTATGTATTGCTATTGGCTCACTTTTGGTTTTCGAGCAAGCGTGGGGAGGAGCCGTAGTAATTACGGTGGCAGGGCTGAGTACCAGTTATCGTTTAATAAAACAAAAACTACTGTCTCCTGTGGCAACCTACATTACATTAATCTCTATGATGGTTATTGTGCTGACGGTGAATAACCTAACCGGTAAAACATCGTTAGTTGAAGCTATGCCGGTGTTAACTTTTATGGCATACCGGTTTGGTGAACTTCACTGTAAGGAAGCGGGTTTAAGGGTATGCATGATCATTGGCTCCATCAACTTCACTGCGTACGGAATAATTACGCAAACGTGGGGATTAGCCATTACTGAAGCCCTGTTTGCAGCCTCGAACCTGTGGTATTACATGAAGCTAAGACGTGCCATGCGCACCAGCCCTGTTTGAAGCGTAAAGTAGTTCATGTCAGACCGATAACTGCACTAACCTAATGACAAGAAAGTGGACGTATTGAAACGATAGCCGCTTTGTGATTTATTGCGTCTTTAAAGGGAATCAAAATTTCACAGGGAAGACGATGCAACGCAAACCCATCGACAAGGCACTATTTCTTGGTGTTCCAGTGTTTCTACTGGCTCTTTTTATTTTAAATATCACTGCAGAAGGTGAAGTTAAACTAGCGGCTACCCTAGGTAGTGTTGGGCTATGTATAGGCTTTTTCTCTTATTTAAGAAGCAGGCGCTTCGGTAATAGATATCCCATTGAAAAATTGATAGAAAAAGATGGTGATTTTGTGGTGTTTCATTTTTTACAGGGACTTGATCGCCAGCCCCTCAGGGTGAACGCCAATACTATCTATGCGCTTAATTTTTCTCACCATTACCTTGGAGTCATTTTGGAAAGCGGCAACGGTAAAGGGTTTGACTTTCACTATCCTCATAAGGAAGCCGTAATAAAAGCGAGACTTCAAGTGGTGCTAGGTGATGATGGATTTAACAACGTAAAAAAGAATGTCTAAATAAAGCGAAAAAAGTGTAAAGCAAAAAAAGTGTAGAGCGAAAAACAGTGTAAAGAGAAGCCCGAAAGTAATGTTTACTCGCGGGCTTTTTTAATTTATCACTGTAAAGACTTACGCAAACACCACGGTCTTATTTCTATGAATAATCACGCGGTCTTCTAAGTGGTAGCGCACGCCATGAGCTAATGCCGTTACTTCACAATCTTTACCCTTACGCACCATATCAGCTGCACTGTCGCTGTGACTAATACGCTTAACGCTTTGCTCAATAATAGGGCCTTCATCTAAATCTTTAGTTACGTAGTGACAGGTTGCGCCGATTAGCTTTACGCCGCGATCATAGGCTTGCTGGTAAGGCTTAGCACCTGCAAAGCTCGGCAAGAAGCTGTGGTGAATGTTAATGGCTTTACCTTGCAATTCTTGGCAAAGCGTATCAGGTAAAATCTGCATAAAGCGGGCAAGCACGGTCAAATCAATTTTGTATTCTTGAAGTAAAGTCGTGATTTGCGCAAAAGCGGCTTCTTTCCCTAACGCTTTAAAGTCTACCCAATGGAAAGGGACTTTGTACCAGTCTGCAAATTGTTTCATTTGTGGGTGGTTGCCAATAATAACCGGAATATCACAGTGTAGTTCGCCTGTGTGCCAGCGGTGAAGCAGGTCAACTAAACAGTGAGACTCAAGGCTGGCAAGCAGAGCGACGCGCTGTTTTTTGCTGGAGTCGCTCAGCTTCCAGTTCATCTGATATTCGTTAGCAAGCGGGGTGAATTCTTTAACAAAGCTTTGATGATCTAACTTTAGCGAGTCGGTGCTAATTTCATGGCGCATGAAAAAGCGGCCGGTTTGTAAGTCAGTGTGATGGCTTGCTTCAACGATGGTAGCGTTATGGTCGGCCAAAAATTGCGACACGCTGGCAACGAGCCCAATTTGGTCTGGGCAGTCTATTACTAATCTAAATGTTTGTTGCATTTGGGCAGTTTGAATAAAAAAACAGGCTTTCTTTTTACCTGTGCCGCCATGCGTTGTAAAGGCGGCGCGCTACTTTAAACCAGCTTAAATTGCTATAACTCATAATCACACGAGGTCTTAAGCTCAAAAGGTGCGAGTCAAATGGACATCAGTTTACCCAAGTCAGCACGGTATTGCGTTTGCCTTTACTCGTCGGTTATCCCTCGGCGCAGCTTTTCTCTTACCGACATATTGTGTTTCAACGGCCAAGACTGGCGGATAGGGTAGACTACCCCTTGCGGTGTAGAGACAGACTCAAAAAGGTGAAATGCCGAAACGTGAACGTCTACATTGGGGCTGTAAAGTGGAAGAGGCAAGCTCGACGTAGCCTTTCTAACAAGCGTAACGTGAGGCTTATATTCTCTGCTTTCTACCTCTATTGCCGCCTTGCGGGCTGCTTTTCGCGACAATTTGGCGAGTTCACCTAGCGCCTTTGGCGCATCTGTCGGCGAAGCGAAGAGTATCTTAGGACCGTTCCATAATCCCGTCGCATCGAGGGTTAGAGAAAAGGGTTCGCTCACAAGCTGATCGAGTTCATACACCAACGCTTCGTGCTGCCGATGATTTATCTCACCTAAAAAGCTAAGCGTTATGTGGAAGTTCGCCGCCGGCACTGCGTACGGTTGCGCGGGCCCTTGGCTATTGGTGTTGTCGTAGCGCGCTTTGGTAGACTTGCGAGAACGGGTAGACTCGCTTTTTACCCATTGCCGGGGCATAACTTCAGGCAATGCCTGTTGGCGCCAGCTATCTAGAGCAAGTTTTTCTGTGGCGCTAAGATCTAAACCAATAAAGCTTCGCATAGCTTTCCTCCTTCTAATTTGCCCTTTAGCTTGTACATCACGTTAATGTCCATACAAACCTAAGTTTATCATGGCGCTACCTGCGATTTCCAAAACAAGACGCAAGTATTGAGCTATTTGCCAAATTTAAAAAAATAGCAGTGATGTTCGGGTGCATTGCTCAAATCAGGTACACTATACCCATCAACTTATAACACCTTTATGCCCTTTATGTTACAGCCGTTTTCTCACTTACCCGCTTATGAACTCGTTACGCAGCTTGAAGAAGCTGTAGCCGCTAGCAACGTCATCATAGGGGCTCCTCCGGGCGCGGGAAAGTCCACCGTACTTCCTTTGTCACTGCTGAAATCATCGCTTAAAGGAAAAATATTACTTATGCAGCCACGGCGCGTGGTGGTGAGAAACCTTGCGGACTATTTAGCTAGGCAATTAAATGAAAATGTGGGCGAAACGGTTGGCTATCGCATTAAGGGGGAGTCGAAAACATCGTCTGCCACTCGGCTTGAGATTATAACTGAAGGGGTCCTGACTCGCATGATTCAGCAAGACCCTGAGCTTGCTGGGGTAGCTGCTATTGTCTTCGATGAATTTCATGAACGCAGTATTCACAGTGACTTCGGTTTGGCACTAGCGCTTGAGGTACAGTCGGGGCTTCGCGATGACTTACGATTAGTTGTAATGTCGGCTACCTTGGATGTAGCACCCCTTCAAATGTTGCTCAATGCGCATAGCGTGCCGCCAGTGGTAAACTTGAATACGCAAGGGCGCATGTTTCCCGTTGACATCCGCTACACACAAGATGTACAGGCGCATGAGTTAGTACCCAAAACCTGCAATATCATAAAGCAGGTCGTAGGCGAACACGACGGTGATATTTTGGTTTTCCTTCCTGGGCGAGGAAGCATCAATGCTGTTGCCAAAGAAATAAAAGGGTTAGCTGAGAGTGCGGACATGGCCGTTCACATGCTCTATGGAGCGTTAAGTAAATCTGTGCAACAAGCCGCTATTACGCCAGACCCGCAAGGCAGACGAAAAATCATATTATCTACCAATATTGCTGAAACGAGTCTTACCATTGAAGGCGTGACGGTGGTTATTGATAGCCTATGGGAAAACAGTGCTCAGTATCATCCGTCCAGTGACATAACTGCGCTTACCCAGCAGCGCATTTCGCAAGCATCCGCCGTTCAAAGAGCGGGGCGCGCGGGGCGTGTAATGGCCGGAACCTGCTATCGTTTGTGTAGCAAAAGCAGCTTCGAGCGTTTGGCCAAACACAATGCGGCGCAAATTGAAAAGGAAGACTTAAGTAGCTTTTTGCTTGATACCTTGGCCTGGGGCAGTAGCCCAGATACCTTGGCATTGTTGACGAAGCCTACACAAGCGCAGCAGCAGGTTGCACAACAAAAGCTTCAGCGAGTTAATGCTATCTCACAATCCAGCATTACTCCCTATGGAAGAGCGTTGGCCCAGTTACCTTGTCAACCTCACTTATCCCATTTATTACTCACCGTTAAACAAGGGATTGATGGGCTTTGTGCTGATGACAACGACGCGCTTCGCCACGCTGCTCCCTTTGTTGTGGCTCTTAGCGAGAGTAATATCAGTGTAGGTGGCGCAACAAATGTCATGGATGCGCTGCTCCACGCCAATAGCAACACGCGCAGTCAGCTTACACAGCAAGCTACCCGTTATGCGCGCTACGTGCAAAATAATGATGGAAAAGCACAACGCTTTAAGCCTGATATTAACGAACTAGACGAGCAAGCCCTTGGGCTTTGTATCGCTATCGCATTTCCTTTGCAGGTGGGCTATAGGCGCAGTGCGTCAGATAAATCGGCAGAGAGCTCGAATACAACAAATGGTAAGCCTAAGACCGGTATAGTCGAATACAAACTGGCAAGTGGCAAAGGTGCAGAGCTCACTGCTGCTGGTAGTGCGTCCATTTTTAATGAGAGCGAAAATGGCGATGGACCATGGCTGGCAGTGCTCGACGGGCAGCTGATAAAAAGCACGGTGGCAATACGCTTGGCACAGTCAGTGCCTGAAAGCTGGTTGCGTTTAGCCTTTCCTGACGCGTTCAAAGAAAAGCGCAGCGTTATTCTTAACAGCGATACTGGGGTAATGGAAGCCAGAGTAAGTACGGGCTTTTATGAGATAACGTTAAATAGCACACCGGTTTCTGGACAGGAAAAAAGTCGTGAACAAGCATTCTGGGATGATGCGTTATGCAACGCATGGTTCGCCTATCTTGATGCACTTCCTCTATCAAGCTGGCCGCTTTCTGACGCAGACTGGCAATGGTGGCGAAGAGTGGCAATGGCTGGGAAGCTCAATTTGCCACAAGACAAAGCCTTCGATGAACCCGATCCGTGGCCGTTGTCATTGAACGCTCTCGTGCACCAGGCCAAAGACAGTTTAGCGCCCGTCTTAAAAAACTGTAAAAACATCAAAAACCTTAAGCAGTTACCGTGGAAAACAGCCTTGAATAATGGTCTTTCTTGGCCTCAGCAAGATGCCTTAGCCACACTCTTGCCAATTCACGTGACTATTCCAACGGGCAGAGAGGCTAGCCTGGATTATCGCGATAATGGAGATGTGGTGCTGTCGGTCAAAATGCCAGAGTTATATTCTCAAGGCACGCCATTAACGATAGCGGGTGGGCGAATTACCGTTGTATGTGAGCTGCTGTCGCCAGCAGGTAGGCCATTACAAACCACCAGTGATTTAGCCGCCTTTTGGCATGGCAGTTATAAGGAAATACAAAAAGAAATGAAGGGGCGCTATCCAAAGCACTTTTGGCCAGATGACCCCGCAAATGCATCGCCGACCAGCAAAACAAAAAAGCATATGTAGCGCGCTGATACGGCTACACAAACCATCGTTTTCAGGTGATTTTTATTTATTTTAAACAAGAGAAGTATCTATACGCCATTTTCCTTTATGCCAGTTTCGTACACAGTATGTTTTTTACGACAGTGGTCGTGCGCTGAAACTTGCGCTAAGTTGGAGTATGAAACCTCACTCTTATTTACAGGTTAAACTACGCAATGAAACTATCTTGTATTGCCACTGCTGCTTTTTTATTTGCTACTTCAATTAACGTTCAAGCTCACGATTTTTGGCTAGAACCCACAGCATATCGTTCTCAAGAACCGAATTCGCTGGCATTGCAGTTTAAAGTGGCTCATAAGGAAGATACCTCTCATTGGAACCTTGCATGGGATAGAATAGTCGCGTTGCGCACCTACTCTTTTGACGGTGTAACTGATATGGCTGCTAGTGTTGTACCTAAAACCTCAATGCTGCCGGGCATGGCAAAAACAACCAAGCTCCCATCCGGTACTCACGTCATAGGGTTTGAAAGCTATCACGCCACAAGCACATTAAAAGCGAAGAAGTTTAATCAGTATGCAAAAGAAGAAGGCTTAACTGAGGTGTTGGCGCACCGCGAGGCGAGGGGACAAAACGACATCGCCGGCAAAGAGCTGTACTCTAGAAAGGCGAAAACCATTGTGCAAGTTGGTGACGCGGTAACGAACAACGTATTAAAACCCATTGGCCACACATTGGAAATAGTGCCTCTTGAACATCCTTACAAGCTTGCAGGAAACACGCTATCTGTTCAGGTATTATTTAAAGGTAAGCCTTTGAGTAACGCGCTTATTGATGCGTATTCCTTGGTTGATCACAGCGCTAAAGAGCAAGCGGTTAAAACTGATAGTGAGGGCAAGGCGACATTTAAATTTGACGTCGAAGGACCTGTAATTCTGAATACAGTTTGGGGAGTCCCACTTACAAATAGCGCGGCAGCAGATTTCGAAACCTATTTTTCAAGCCTAACGTTTGAGTACTTTCAGTCACCAACAAAGTGAGTGGTATACACCTTGTAGGCCACTGAAAATACCAAACAGTGAATGCGCGCCAGAAATGGCGCAGCATATATGAAATTTAAGAAGTCGTCGTTTCAAGGTCGATATTAAGTGCAGCCATCACTTCAAGTCCTGGGAAACCATCTGCAATCATGTTGTTACTAATTTGGTAATTGCGAATGCCTTCGCGGGTGGCGGGGCCAATAATGCCGTCAGGCTTACCCACATCAAAGCCCAAATCATTCAGCTTGCTTTGAAGGGCAATAATATCTTTGCGATTGTACGCAGGTAGATCAGGTAACGTGGCTTTAATGCCAGACGCGCCAGCGATGCGGTCGGCCAATACACCCACGGCAATGGCATAAAACTCTGAGTTGTTCCAGCGCATAATAACGCGGAAGTTTTTGTAGGCGATAAAGGCGGGGCCGTTATGACCAGCAGGCACAATAACATAGGCGGTAGTGTCGCCTTCGCCCAGCTCAGAACCATCAGCTTTTTTCACGCCTTGGGCGTGCCATTCACTGAGAGATTTTCTATTTTTATAGCCTGACTCTTGATAGTCAAAGTTCTCAGGCAGTTGCACTTCACGACCCCAGCGGAAGCTGCGCTCCCAACCCAAGTTGGCAAGAAAGTTTGCCGCAGAAGACAACGCATCTTCTTCACTTGCCCACAAGTTTACTTGTCCGTCGCCATCGCCATCAATAGCATAGTGGGTATAGGCCGAAGGCATAAATTGGGTGTGCCCCATTGCACCGGCCCACGAGCCAATCATGTCTTCTTTTTGCAGCTTCTCTCGCTCCATCAATTTCACAGCAACAAGAAACTCTTGGGTGAAGTAGGTGCTTCGTCGCTTATCACACGCTAAAGTGGCAAGCGAATCGAGTACCGGCATTTTGCCTTTGTAAGAGCCAAAGTTTGTTTCTAGCCCCCAAAAAGCGAGCAGATAATGAGGAGGCACGCCGTATTTTTCACTTAGCTTATGCAAAAGCTTGTCGTGCTTTGCATACATCTCTTTACCTTTTTCCGTACGCCAGTCGGTAACGCGCTTGCTGAAGTACCCTGGAAAGGTTTGTACAAATTCTGGTTGGCTTCGGTCTAGCTCAATCACACGTTCTTGGTGAACAAGACGAGGAAACACATCATCGATAGTCTGCTGGCTAACCCCTTCCTGCTTGGCTTTATCAGCAAGCGCTGCGGTGCAGCTAGCGAATTGTTCATTGGCTAGCGCTGAATTCATTGTCGCACCCGCGAGAAGCAGCGCCATAGACGTGCGAAGTGACGGTCGAAGAAATGAGGCGTAAGACTTGGCCCCTTTAGGCGAACGAGTAGAGAAAAAAGAAGACTTAAATGAAGCTAAGCGCATAGTACGGTTCCTGTGTTACTTGCCAGCATGCTATCGCATTGTGACCGTGAAACGCGAGTAAAATTCATTTTAGTCCTTCAACATATTAGCGCCATGGGACGTTTCCGAGGTATACAAATTCGTAGTGTGCATATTTGGAAACAGTTGTTGAGAGGCGGCCCGAATGGTAATGTTGATACTATTAAAACTAACGTTTTAAAGGCGTTCGTTAAATCCATATCGCAATATGTGCGATGTCATCCTCAATGATCTTCATGGCGTTTTCACGTGGCAAAAAGACAGACAAAAGACAATCCATCTTCAAAAAGTAAAGCATCAAGCAATGGCAAAGGCTCGGCCAATCGCTCGTGGTTTTTCAAACTGTTTTGGCGAGTCACTCTTATTGGTTTGGTTGTGCTAGGGGCTTATGCCTTCTACCTTGACGCCCAAATTAAGCATGCGTTCTCTGGAAATAAATGGGAAGTTCCCGCGCAGATCTTTGCCCGTCCGTTGGAAATCAGCAAAGGTGAAGAGATAACGCCCCAAGAAGTCATTGATGAGCTCAATTTGCTGGGCTACCGCAAGGTAACCTTTGCCGACAGCAGCGGTGAATATAGCTATCAAAATAAGGTGCTGACTGTGCAGCGCCGTGCGTTTCAGTTTCCAGAAGGCGCAGAGCCTCTGCGTCATTTAGTGATAACGTGGGAAGGTGCACGTATTGGGGAAATTTATGACAAGTCGCAAGGCCGCCCGTATGGTTCTGCAAAGCTAGAACCCTGGTTAGTGACGCGCATGACAAGCGGGTCTCAAGAAGACCGTATGCTGGTAACGTTAGACACCATTCCTGACATGCTGCCAAAAGCGCTAACCTTGGTGGAAGACCGCAATTTTTATAATCACCATGGCGTTGCGCCGCTTTCAATATTGCGGGCTCTAATGGCTAACATTGCAGCCGGACGAACGGTTCAAGGCGGCAGTACGCTAACGCAGCAGCTGGTTAAAAACATGTTTTTAACCCGTGAGCGTTCCATTGTGCGTAAGGCAAAAGAAGCCATTATGGCGGTGATCATTGATGCCCGTTACAGCAAATCCGAAATTATTGAAGCGTACTTAAACGAAGTGTTTTTGGGGCAAAATGGCGATATGGCCGTACATGGTTTTGGACTTGCCAGCTATTTCTATTTTGACCGACCAGCTAACGAGCTAAGTACGCCCGAAATAGCCACGTTGGTTGCTATTATTAAAGGCCCATCTTATTACAACCCACGCAAATATGCTGAGCGCACTAAAGAGCGTCGTGATTTAGTGTTGCGCATGCTGTTTGATGAAAATGAAATTAGTCGTCAAGACTACGAACGTTTTGTGAATATGCCGTTAGGGCTCGCCAGTGGGGCTAGCTTGGCAAGCGGTAAACACCCAGCTTTCATGGAGCAGGTTCGTCGGGAACTCAATGAAATTCTGGCTGAGCCTAGCTTAAGAGATTCGGGCGTAAAAGTGTTTACAACACTTGATATCGTAGCCCAGCGCCGCGCTGAAAGTGCATTGTCGGGTACGCTAGACGGTTTGCAAAAAGACAGGAAAGTGCCATTACAGGGCGCAATGGTAGTCACAGATAGTGCAAGTGGTGAAGTACGCGCTATCGTTGGCGGAAAAGACTTTGCGTTCAAAGGCTTTAACCGAGCACTAGACGCAAAACGCCCAATAGGCTCGTTGATTAAACCTGCGGTTTACTTAACCGCACTAGAAGATCCTACACAATTTAACCTGGCAACGCCGCTTAAAGACGAGCCCATTATCCTTGAAAGTCGAAATGGAAAAACGTGGTCGCCGCAAAACTACGATAAAGAGTTCAGAGGCCAGGTGCCTTTACTTCAAGGGCTAGTCGAGTCTTTAAATATACCTACGGTTAATTTAGGCATGCAGATAGGGCTTGATGCGCTAGCCGATACGATAGAGCGATTAGGGGTAACCACCCCCGTAGATAAAGTACCGTCGTTGACCCTTGGTGCTTTTGAATTGACACCATTTAGTACAAACCAAATGTACCAGACCTTATCAAATGATGGGCGTTACATACCTCTTCATACGGTAACTTCTGTAGTAACAGCAGATAACGCGTTGCTTTGGAAAAAGGCGGAGTTTTTTGCTCAGCGCACCGATGAAGCGGCAACCTATTTGCTCAACTATGCCTTGTATAAAGTAACCACCGAAGGTACTGCGAAGCGCATCGGTTGGAATTTTGGTAATGTAAATATGGCTGGCAAAACGGGCACCACAGACGATTACCGCGATAGCTGGTTTAGTGGCTTCGATAGAAACAATGTGGTTACGGTTTGGGTAGGCAATGATGACAACCAACCGGTTAATTTGACCGGTGCAGGTGGGGCCTTGCCCGTCTTTATAAACTACATGAAATCTCAGTCACCCAAGTCATTATCAAGGCGTTTCCCAAAAGGCTTAGGCATTGCACATTTTGACGCCAAGACCGGCGCGGTTGTGGTTGCAGGATGTGCTGGGAGTTTAAGCGTACCGGCTATTTTGGATGTGCTTCCTCCACCTCAACAAGATTGTTCAGGCCGTCCCGTAGACAAAGACAGCGACAAGGATGATAAAAGCTGGTGGGAACGGATATTCGGATAAAAAAACTCCAGTAAGAAGATAGAAAACACAATCACTTGGCTGGGATACAGTCCGTGCTTTCTATCTCCCTCTGGAGTAAAAGGCCCAGGGAAGGCAAATCTTTTAGCGGTAGTCGGTTAGGTTCCTATTTGTTTTTATTGCGTTTTCAGTGACCTTTCTGAAGGAATAGGCGCGCTGTCGAAAACACCAGCGCACTGACTACAAACGCAATAACCGGTCCGAGTACCACCATAAATAGGGTTGCGGCGGTTAACATGTGCATTCTCCTTATGCGTCGTTATCGTCTGAGTTGATAGGCTCAATCGGCGTAATAGTGATGTCAGCAACCAATGCATTTGCTTCTTCTACTTCTGGCTCAAACGTATGGCTTGCAGTTAACACGTCATAAGTCACGTCTAGGTCCAAGTTCTGCTTTACGTCATGCATGGCGCTTTCAACGATAAAATCTGTATGCGAAACAATGTTGTTCTGAGTGTCGTCAGCGAACGCTGATGCGCCCAATACGCTAGTTGCTAAAGTTAGTGCAGTGAAAGTTTTGCGACCGATAAACATAGTAATCTCCAAAAATTAAGTTAGACACTGCACTTGAACATACTGCGTGGCAGCTATCATGTTGCTAAAGGTTTCGATAATAAGTCGTTATCAATTAACAATTAGTTTATAGCGAGGGATGTGCCAACTCGTAAAAATAAGGTAAGTATATGAATTTAATGAATTTTAACTTTTATTGAAAAATAAAGGTGGAATTGAGGAATTAAAGAAATACTAAAATTTAGCGAATTTAATGTAGAGGTGGTCAAAATGACTAACGCAAAATTTTTAACACTTGCGCAGCGACACTGGTGACCATGAGAAAGGTCAGAAATAGGGGCGCAGGTCTATAAAGAAGAGCGGCGCCGCCAATGTATAAAAGAGTGAATAGGTCTAGGACGCTTTACTTCTAAATTGTGAAAGCATTGTCACTACTAGCGCAATGATTACACCAGCAGCAATACCAACAACACCATCAGCAAGTATAGACATAACCAGCGATGCGTCTGGGATAAGTGCGGTAAACCAGTCGGTAATAACGTGCAAAAAGCCAATGCTGTGTGTGAGGATGCCACCACCGACTAAAAACATAGCAACAGTGCCTACAACCGCAAGGGTTTTCATTAATGCGGGGGCGGCAACTAATAACGCTCTGCCAATAAATCGTTGAAGGGTGTTCATTGAACCTGTTAACGACTTGCGAAGCATGTAAAGCCCAACATCGTCCATTTTAACTAGTGCCGCTACCAGCCCATAAACGCCAAGGGTAATCGCTAAGCTTAGTGCTACTAGTACACCAATTTGCGTAGTAAGTGTTGCATCGGTCACTGTGCCTAATGCAATTACAATAATTTCAGCAGACAGTATAAAGTCGGTGCGTATAGCGCCTTTAATTTTATCTTTCTCAAACGCTACCATATCCACATCTTCGTGGGTAAGCGCTTCTATTCTGGCTTCTCGTGTTTTTTCTTCATCTTCGTGGGGAAGATATTTGTGCAGCAGTTTTTCTGCACCTTCAAAACATAAATATAACCCGCCCAGTACCAAAAGGACGGTTATAAGTGAGGGCACAAAAGCACTGATGGCTAATGCCGCAGGAACCAATATTGCTTTATTAAAAAGTGAGCCTTTTGCTACTGCCCATACAACAGGTAGCTCTCGGTCTGCTTTAACGCCTTGGACCTGGTCGGCGTTTACCGCTAAATCGTCGCCCAAGACGCCCGCTGTTTTTTGCGCCGCGACTTTCGACATGGTTGCGATGTCGTCCATTAACGTTGCTATATCATCAAGTAGGGCAAGTAAGTTAGCTGCGGCCACGTCGAATATCCTTTGTTATGTATTACAGTTAGAGTAATCCCCAGTAAATAGCAGCTTAGCGTACTTAAAACATGGGTGATATACAATCAGGAATAATGCCGATAAATCACAGTTCTTTTTAGACAGTTTTCAGGGCTATCACCAACAGAAAATGCGAAATCAGAGGAAGTGTGAGTTGAGAAGAACACGCTCGTGCTCTTCTCATGTTGAAGTTAATTACCCCAAATGCTGTTCACCAGTTCTGGATGATCAACGAAAGGGTTTCTATTGTTCTGGAAATTGAAGGCAGCGTCATTCCTATCGATTTCCTTTTGGCTTACAGGATCTTGAGAATGCCAGCTTAACAGCAGAGTTAAGAACCAGCTTTCAAATACTTGATCACTCGTACCATTCAACACTGCGTCGCCATAGGTGCTATTCGTTTCCCAATTTGCAATGACGTTTTCATAACGTGTCGCCATGTAGAAATACGCTCTAGCGAAGTCACCTTTGAACTCGTCGATGGGCTCAAAAACGGTGCCTGTATAACCAGAAGCAGAAGAGCCCGCGCCCAGTTTGGAACCATTCGATGACGTATAAGTAGCACTTGCGACATCACCGTACGGATAGCTACTTCGGCGACCGTTAACGTAGCCGTCGGTTGCAAAAACGTGATGAACATCAGTATTCATTGGCGAGACTGCACCGCCAAACCAGCTGCGCGGGAAGGCGTGTTCGCGGTTATAGCAACTGCCTTCTCCACTATAGCTGCCACACTGGTCAGAACCAGCCGTGTAGCTGTAAGCGTCACTACCATTTGGTTTTTCTGAATACATGTCCAAAATGGAGCCGTCATTTTCATAGTAGCTGTCGCTTGTGTATGAAATATAGAATGTCCAAAGGTCGCCATAGCTTTGTGTATTATGATTTTTGATAATGTTGTAAAGCTCGGTTTTTAACGTATAGCCTGACAGACCGTTGGCACTTGCATAGTAACCAGTGAGTTCTGATGAACCACCACTGCCACCACCACTCGTTGTGCCAACGCTAAAGTTGGTGCTTTCACTCGCGCCGAAAGAACCGCCATTAGCAACAGACACGCCCTCTATTAGCAAGTTATAGCTGCCAGAGCCATAGGAGCAGCAGATTCCATCGCCATAGGCATCACTAATGGTAAAGGTATATTCTCCATCAGTAAGGCAAACCGCTTCAGTATAACTTTGGTTGCTAGCGTAGCTGCTGCCAGAGGCTTCAACTTGGTTGTTTGCGTTAGTTATTTGCCAACTGGTTTCACTGCCGTAATTGTCGGTAGTTAAGTTCAATACGCCTGAATGGCTAGCACACGTGCTCCCACCGCCGTTATTGCCACCTGACCCAAGCGTAGTCGGCTCGAATGCGTCTACATAGACGGTTTCTGACCCATCAAAGCCAGTCTGATCATAAAAGCGTAACCCCACCTCAATCTCTTTTGACGCTGTAGCGGAATAAGAGAAAGTAAGCTGTTGCCAGTTTCCAGTTAATGAGTTGTCAGAATAACCTTGATAACCGTCTACATATAGGCGTGCTTTTACAGCACCTTCAGTGTGATATAGCCTCACTGAAAATTCATAATTTTGACCGGCGGTTACATTGATTGTCTGACGGAAGTCAGTTGAACCTTGCGTTGTCGTATTGACGGTAACTGCAGCAGACTTGCTTCCCGAGAATGAGTAGACCGAGTTTTCAGCTACACTAATGCCGGAGTCGATAGTTGACCATGAATTAGGTGCGCCAGACGTCCATGTTTCAAAGTCTCCATTGGAGACCTGACCCATGGCGATAGCGGGTAACAACGCACCTGCCAAGCCGACTATTTGACGTAAGTTTATATTCATTTATTTTCCGTTATTGTCTTTATTTTAAATGTATATTTGTTCCTTAAATGTAGTGTTCGACGCCTTCCTAGGCGTATCAAATATTGCACGTATTTGTGACAAAATGAATAAAAGTGCTTAATCTAACGGCAGAGAGTACTGAGTTCACGGCAAGGAAATAGATGCAAATAAACGGTGAGTTAAGCGAGAGATCAGTACTATTTTATATGGACTGTTGGGAGTAATAAAATGACTGACAGCCCAATTCCATCGCTATCCGTACGCTCATATACGAAGCAAACGTGCCGCCATAAACACAACTACTTTCAGTTAGTGCTGCCCATCAACGGACATATCTTGATAGAAATCGATAATTTTAGCGGGCGAGTAGGCGTAGGCGAAGGCGTATGCATAGCGCCGAATGAGGTCCATTATTTTAGCGCTAACGAACTGTCAAAATTTATTGTGGCGGACTTGGAGCATGTGCCAGTTAATTTAAATGACAGGTTGCACCCGATATTTCAGGTAACGTCAGCATTACAGGCGTTTTTATCGTTTGTAGAGATTCAAATTAGCCAGTTTGCTGACCAAGGCCATGAAGAAATACTGGCGCTATTTTTAACCTTGCTAGAAACATCCTTGAAAGGATGCAGCATGGATAAGCGAATGACTCCTGTATTAAGCCATATTCATCGCGACCTTGCCCGAGGCTTTACACAGGTGGAGTTAGCACGGATAGCCTGCATGGGAACAACGCAATTCAAAACACGCTTTAAAGAAGCCACCGGGCATAGTTTACGAGATTACCTTGTAAAAGTGAGGATGGAAAAGGCCAAAGCACTACTTAGAAATACCGATACACCAATGTTGGGTATAGCTCAGCTAACAGGGTATGAAGATGTTGCAGCATTCAGTCGCCGGTTCAAAGCGTATTTCGGGCGACCCCCTAAGTTTTTCAAAAGAAAGTGACTGTGATAAGGGCTTACCTCACATGACGGTAAATCGTTGATAGAGACAACTAGTTAATCTCTTCGTCTTTAGGAAGTTTATTGACTCTGGCTTCTATAAAACGTTTGTGGTCGTCCATTTTGGTGCATTCTAAGGTTCCACCAGCAATTCCACTCAATATCGCCAAAGTTTTATTGGTCGTACTGCTACAGTTTACGCGTTTTGAAGGGCGTCGATTTTCATTAGCTTGTATTTGCTGTGTGCTTGGCCCGCTAAGCACAGGACTATTTTTACGCTCTTGAAATGCTTTTGCTGCCTGTTCTGCGTCTTCAGCGACTTTGTCACTGTGATACTTTTCAAAGTAGAGGGCTGCGCCATCTTTTACCGATAGATTCAACGAGCCTGCGCGCCGATTTGCGTCTTTTGATAAAGTGGGCGACGGCAGTGTATTAGTCGGCTTACTTTCAATGGGTACCTGCTGTGTATCGGGCTCAGCATTTTTCTGCTGCTTGGGCGTAGGGCTTTCTACAATTTCATTCTTACTATCAAGTGCTTCAGTCGCTTTGGTTGCGTCAGGCTTCAACTCAATTTCTTGCCTTTTAGGGGAAACATCGATTGGTTTAGTTTCTTGTGGTTTAGCTTGGGCAGAAGGGCGTGGAACGGGGGGATAGTACAGTCTGGCGCTTATCTCCGGCGTTCGCTCCAAAACATTTACTCGTGCTTTTTGGTTGTTGATGCCCATTTGAGAAAGTATGACCACTACGATGACCCCAAACACATGTGCACAGCCCGAAATTAATAGTGGGCGCCACGCCGTTTTCTTTGCAACGGAATGGTGTTCAATGCTGCGCTCAGGCGCAAAGAAAGATGGGGTGATAGTCGTCATAGTAAACAACAGACCATGGGCCCTATCGAATAGTTCCATCCTAATTTCATCGCACTTTTTAGCCCTCTCACCTTACCGCAACCTCATGCCGCTTCAAAATTGGGCAAATTTTTAACAGTGCACCATTAGTGTGCATTATTTTTGTGCGTTCATGAAGCGTTTGCTTGTATGTATTTGATTTATTTGGCTAATCATTTGTGGCATGGCTCTTGGTTTATCTTCCCATAGTTGGAAACACGACCATAAATCACAGAATAACCAAAACAAACTGGGAGCAACTCATGAAACTAGTCACAGCGATCATCAAGCCGTTCAAGCTAGATGATGTTCGTGAAGCCATTTCAGAAATCGGTATCGACGGTTTGACCGTGACCGAAGTGAAGGGCTTTGGACGTCAAAAAGGACACACTGAACTTTACCGCGGAGCGGAATATCAGGTGGATTTTCTACCTAAAGTCAAACTGGAAATTGCTGTTCAGGATGATCAAGTAGAGCGCCTGGTAGAAGCCATCGTTGGCGCTGCCAAAACAGGCAAAATTGGAGACGGCAAGGTGTTTGTTTACGACCTTGAACACGCCGTTCGTATTCGAACTGGTGAGTCGGATAGCGACGCGCTGTAAGCCACAACGATATATTTGCGGAGAAAACCATAATGGAAATCACTTTTGAACTTGGGTATGCGCTAGATACCTTTTATTTTCTAATCTGCGGTGCACTGGTTATGTGGATGGCTGCAGGTTTTGCGATGCTTGAAGCAGGTCTTGTTCGAGCGAAAAACACCACAGAAATTCTAACTAAAAACGTGGCGCTATTCGCTATCGCTTGCACTATGTACATGATTTGCGGTTACGGCATTATGTACGGTGGCGGCGACTGGGGTCCATTCCTAAGCGGTATCATGGCTGATGGCGCAACAGGTGTCGCTGAAGAGCCAGCAACATATGCACCTTCTGCTGACTTCTTCTTCCAAGTAGTATTTGTTGCAACAGCAATGTCTATCGTATCTGGTGCGGTAGCTGAGCGTATGAAGCTTTGGGCATTCCTAGCGTTCGCAGTTGTTATGACGGGCTTCATCTATCCAATGGAAGGTGCTTGGACATGGGGCGGCGAAGCAGTATTCGGTATGTATACGCTTGGCGACCTTGGTTTCTCTGACTTTGCAGGTTCAGGTATTGTTCACATGGCTGGTGCAGCTGCTGCTCTTGCTGGTGTTCTTGTGCTTGGTGCTCGTAAGGGTAAATACACCGCTGACGGTAAAGTAAACGCGATTCCAGGTGCAAACTTACCGCTTGCAACTTTAGGTACATTTATCCTGTGGATGGGTTGGTTTGGCTTCAACGGCGGTTCAGTATTGGCTACTGCAACTGTTGAAAGTGCAAACTCAGTAGCGATTGTATTTATGAACACAAATGCTGCAGCTGCTGGTGGTGCAATTGCTGCACTTATCGTAGCACGCATTCTATTCGGTAAAGCTGACCTAACTATGGTACTTAACGGTGCACTAGCCGGTCTTGTGGCTATTACAGCAGAGCCTTCAACACCTACACCATTACAAGCTACTTTGTTCGGCGGCCTTGGTGGTATTTTAGTAGTGCTTAGCATTGTTGCACTAGACAAGCTTAAGATTGACGATCCAGTGGGCGCAATTTCAGTTCACGGCGTGGTAGGTCTTCTAGGTCTTATCCTTGTACCTTTCACTAACGATGGTTCAAGCATCTCTGGTCAGCTAATTGGTGCAGCGACTATCTTTGTATGGGTATTCGTAGTGAGCCTAGTGGTATGGCTAGTGATTAAAGCGGTTATGGGTGTACGTGTGAGCGAAGAAGAAGAATTCGACGGCGTAGACATGAGCGAATGTGGTCTGGAAGCATACCCAGACTTCACAAGCAGCCGTTCGTAAGAGAGTCTCGATTAGGCAACGAAACAACAATAACAATAATGCCTTATTACTTCGTTTAAGCCCCGCTAATGCGGGGCTTTTTTCGTTTCATGCAATGTGTTTTAAGACCATTATTGAGCTTAGGAAAAGAGCCTAGGCGTAATGTGACAATAACGCTACACTATGAATCGATAAACTAACGCTAGATTTATTATCGGCAACGTTTTAGTAAAAGGACGGTTATGACTGCAAGTGTGCGACTTCTACCTTTGATACTGGCTTTCTTTAGTATCAGCTGTTTGGGCTATGACAGAATAACGGGGCAACCCTTTGCAAGTCGCTCAGAAGTTATTGCAAAGAACGGCATGGCAGCAACAAGCCAACCATTAGCTACGCAAGTGGCATTGGATATTTTAAAACAAGGCGGCAGTGCAGTTGATGCAGCTATTGCAGCCAATGCCATGTTAGGTTTAGTTGAGCCTACAGGCAGCGGTATTGGCGGCGACCTATTTGCCATTGTGTGGGATGCAAAAAAAGAGAAGCTAGTCGGCTTAAACGCTTCTGGCCGTTCACCCAGACAGTTAACCAAAGCGGTGTTTGCCGAGCGTGGTTTGCATCAAATTCCAAAATTTGGTCCGCTACCCGTTTCTGTCCCTGGCGCTGTAGATGGCTGGTTTGCACTACACGAAAAATTTGGCAAGCTGCCCATGTCTGCGCTGCTTACGCCATCTATCAAATATGCCCGTGAGGGGTTTCCTGTTTCAGAAGTCATTGCCTATTACTGGCAGATGAATCAAGAGCGAATTGGTCATTATGACGGCTTCGCAGAGACTTTTCTTATCGACGGGAAAGTACCGCAAAAAGGCGATGTTTTTAAAAACCCTGGCTTAGCCGTGACCTATGAAAAGATTGCAACAGGCGGGCGAGACGCTTTTTATAAGGGCGATATCGCACGCACTATCGATGCTTACATGAAGTCCCAAGGCGGCTTTTTGTCATACCAGGATTTGTCATCGCATACCTCGGAGTGGGTAGAGCCCGTTTCTGCTAATTATCGCGGTTATGATGTGTGGGAACTTCCGCCCAATGGACAAGGCATAGCGGCCCTACAGATCCTTAATGTGCTTGAGCACTATGATATCGAAGGAATGGGGTTTAACTCAGCAGACTACATCCATACCTTTGTTGAAGCCAAGAAGCTCGCCTTTGAAGATCGCGCTAAGTTCTATGCAGATCCAGACTTCAATGATATTCCTGTCGACTGGTTAATTTCGAAAGAGTATGCCGCTAAGCGCCAGAAGCTCATAGATAATGAACGCGCAGCGAATCGCGTTGATGCGGGTATTTATGAAGGGGATACCATTTATCTGACCGTTGCTGATAAAGAGGGCAATATGGTGTCCTTAATTCAAAGTAATTACCGCGGAATGGGCTCAGGCATGACACCTCCAGGGCTAGGTTTTATTCTTCAAAATAGAGGTGAGATGTTTACCCTTGAAGAAGGGCACTTTAATGAATATCGCCCGGGAAAGCGTCCATTTCACACCATTATCCCGGCTTTTGTAACAAGAAACGGTAAGCCAGTGATGAGCTTTGGCGTGATGGGCGGTGGAACTCAGCCTCAAATGCATGCGCAAATTATTGTAAACATTCTCGACTTCGGAATGAATTTGCAGGAAGCGGGGGATGCTCCACGCATACTGCACAGTGGGTCGAGTAGCCCAACGGGCGCGTTGATGACTGATGGTGGCTATGTGAGCTTAGAATCGGGGTTCAGTGAAACCGTTCAGCGAGAACTCATGGAGCGGGGGCATAAGCTTCAACGCGTGGTAGGCGCGTTCGGTGGCTATCAGGCCATCGCTTGGGACGAGCAGAAAGGTGTCTATTTTGGCGCTTCAGAAACGCGAAAAGATGGACAAGCCGCGGGCTATTAAGCACACTAGTGTAAATAATAGGCGGCGGAGTTAATTTGTTCCCCGTTTGCTGCTTCGCTTTAAAGGGTTTCAAAGTTTGAAGCAGCCGCTACACTTTACGATAAGGTTCGCACAACAAAGCGCGGCGAATGATCGCCAGCAGCGAAACGTCAGAACAAGGCGTTAATAACAACAAGAGCGGCAATGACACAACCACAAAAAGGCCTCTGCGCTGAGCCAAATTTACATGCACAGTATTTACTACTGAACGTCATTGATGACGATAGCCAAGCCGTACGCGCCAAACTATCTCGCGTGCTGGATATATTCGAGCATTTTGAGAATGAGCACTACGAAGCCATGGTAACCGGGGTTGTCGCTATTGGCACCGGTTACTGGGCTGAGGTATACCCCGGTTTGATACCTGTTGAGCTTGCCCCTTTTCCTGATATGCAGTGTGACGATAGAAGTGCCCCCACCATGCCTTGCGATCTCTTCATTCAAATTCGCGCTGATAGGCTGGATATTTGCCATGCGGTTGGCATTGAAGTGATGGATTTGTTGCGTATTCATGTAGAACTGGTGGAGCAGATAAGAGGGTTTAGGTACTTAGATGGCCGTGACCTCAATGGTTTTCTTTATGGCGCAGATAATCCACGTGGAATGAAGCGCAGACAAGTCGGGATTATTGGCGAAGATGACCCTGACTTTAGCGGTGGCAGCTATGTTCACATACAACGCTATCGCCATGATTTAAGGCGTTGGAATAGTCTTTCAAGCCGTCAGCAAGAACAAGTGATGGGCACCACGCAAGAGCACAATTTGGTAAGTAGCGAACAGTCTGAATCTTCGCACTGTGTTAGGGCAAGCACTGTTGCGCCCGATGGCGACGAACCAAGGCTAATTAAGCAAGGCATGCCATACGGTGATATGGCCTCTCAAGGCTTATTCTTTGTAAGCTGTAGTGCCAGTGCGCGGCCATTTAAACAGATGCTCCACAGCCAAATATACGGCAACGGTGAAGGCGATTATGACAGATGGCTGGACTTTACCAGTGCTGAAACAGGTGCTGCGTTTTTCGCGCCATCCATTAATTTTATTCGCCAGCAGGCTAAGTTATCTGAGTCCTAAATTTAACCGTCGCTTATGGCCATTGGGATTAGTAGACTAGCGCACCATCCCAATCCTCCTTAAAATCGACGCTTTTGTAAATTCGACAAACATCTATGTGATGATGCGCTAGCGAATCGTTTGGGCTCATAGCGACAGCGTTCTCAAAAAAAGAAATGGCCTCGTCCCATTGCTGATTTATACGGCAGGCGATACCTGCGGCAATCTTGGTCTGAACCGCTAACTTCTTTTCCTGCTCACTCTCTGAAAGGTGGCTTAACACCTCGTATATTTCAATTGGCGCTTTTCGTCCTTTCACTCTTACCCAGTCAAGCAAGCGGGTTTTAATTGGGAAGCCAGACCCTATGGTCTGAAGAACTTGGGCACTGACGATAATATCCGCCTCGTATTTGGGGGTTAAAGCTTCTAAGCGAGAAGCAATGTTTACGCTATCGCCAATGACGGTGGTATCCATTCTATCTTCTGAACCCACCGTACCCATAATAACAGGGCCAAAGTGAATACCTATTCCCATATTAATTGGTTCGTAGTTACTGTTCTTTCTATGGCCGTTATATATTGTCAGGGCTTTGCGTAAGTCGAGCGCAGCATTAACCGCATCCATAGCTTTTTGTTGTGAAGAGCCTTCGCGATGATCGAACAGCGCCATAATGGCGTCGCCCATGAACTTATCAATAAAACCGTGGTTTTGATGAATAGGATCGTTCATTCTGGTGAAATAAGAATTAAGAAAGTTCATCAACTCTTGTGGCGTAATACGTTCAGAAAAACCAGTAAAGCCTCTGATATCGCAAAACATAATCGCAACGTCGTTTTCTGCCGCATAGCCAAGACCCAGCGCGTCTACGTCAGAATTCGACATGTGCTCCACAAACTGCTTTGGAATGAATTTTTGAAAGGTTTGTGTAAGCCTTTGGGCCTCATCGGCAGCTGTGTGAAAGTGCGTTTCGTCGTCGTTTTTTGCGACAGTGGTGGAGACATGACGCCCACGTTTAAATTGGCTAGCTCTGTATGAAAACCGACGGCTGCGCCTTACGTGCAAAATTGTGATAGCGACACTGTAGAGAAAAAGCGCGCAAATAGCGCCAAACTGCCAATCCATTGATAACACCACACCTATAAACTGCTTTTAAATGAAGGCTAATAATCTAGCCCGCGAGGAATTCAAGCGTTACGTATGAGAGAAGCAATGAAGAAGAGGCACTAACACGCCACGGTGGGCGTATTAGTGCAAAAATTACCAGAAAGGAATTAACTTAAAGCGTTGAGAACACTTTATCTGCTGCAGCAAGGGTTTGCTCAATGACTGCAGCGTCATGCGCTTTAGAAACAAAGCCCGCTTCATAAGATGCAGGTGCTAAGTAAACGCCTTGCTCTAGCATACCGTGGTAGAACTTGTTGAATTGCTCGGTATTACAGTTAATTGCTTGCTTGTAGTTCGTGACTTTCTCTACGTCAGTAAAGAATATCCCAAACATACTGCCGGCAATATTAGTAGTTAGACTAATATTGTGTTTGTCAGCAAGGGCTTGGAAACCATCCACTAGCGTTTGCGTATTTTCGAAAATTGAATCGTAAAGTCCAGGCTGCTTTATTTGCGTTAAAGCAGCAAGACCTGCAGCCATTGCTACCGGGTTACCAGAAAGCGTACCCGCTTGGTAAATTGGCCCTGTCGGTGCTATGTGAGTAATAATGTCACGACGGCCACCAAAACAGCCCACTGGCATGCCGCCGCCAATGACTTTACCCAAGCAAGTCAGGTCTGGTTTGATGTTGTAACGCTCTTGCGCCCCGCCGCGAGATACGCGGAAGCCTGTCATTACTTCATCAAAAATCAATACGCTGCCATATTGGTCACAAATAGCGCGAAGTCCTTCAAGGAAGCCTTCCACAGGAGGGATACAGTTCATGTTACCTGCGACAGGTTCAACGATAATGCACGCAATATCATCGCCATGGGCTTCGAAGATTTCTTTTACGCTGTCTAGGTTGTTGTATTCAACGGTAAGCGTATGCTCAGCAACATTTGCTGGAACACCTGGTGAACTTGGTACACCAAGGGTTAGCGCCCCTGAGCCCGCTTTCACTAGCAGTGAGTCGGCGTGCCCGTGATAGCAGCCTTCAAACTTAACAATTTTGTTTCTGCTCGTGTAGCCGCGAGCCAGGCGAATAGCTGACATAGTGGCCTCTGTACCCGAGTTCACCATGCGTACCATTTCCATAGATGGAACCAGTTCGCTAACCAACTCAGCCATGATCACTTCAGCTTCGGTAGGTGCACCGAAAGATAGGCCGTTATACGACGCTTCAATAACCGCTTCGCGAATTTGGGCGTTATTGTGACCTAGAACCATAGGGCCCCAAGACTGAATATAGTCAATATATTGCTTACCATCCGCATCCCACATGTAAGCGCCATCAGCTTTCGTGATGAAGCGAGGTGTACCGCCTACCGCTTTAAAAGCGCGAACGGGTGAATTTACGCCACCAGGAATGGTTTTTTGGGCGCGGGTAAATAGGGCTTCAGATTTTTGCATGTAATTACTTACTCTTATTGCTGTACCAAACAACGTCACGCTCGTACTTAGTGAGAAGGTTTTCTACACCCAGAGTAAGCGCAAACAATGCCATTCTTACAAGTACACCATTGTCGGTTTGTCTAAAAATGGCGAGGTTTGGATTAAGGTTTAGATCGTTATCTAATTCGTTGGCTTCCATACGTGAATCTCGTGGAAGTGGATGCATGATAACGGTCTTCGACTGAAAGTGTTTCGTGTAAATCGACTGATTAAGGCGGAACTTACCTCGGTATTTGTTGGCTTCTTCTTGAGAAGGAAAGCGCTCTTCCTGAATGCGTGTTTGATAGCATATGTCCGCATCCATATTCCCTTCAAGGGTATCGGTAATCGTAAGCTGGTGCCCCGCATTTTCGATGGCGTCTATGATGGGCTGAGGCATGGCCAGCTCTTTTGGCGAAATGAGCGTAAAGCGAATGTTTTTAAACAAACATAACAAGCGAGATAAAGAGTGTACTGTTCGGCCGTAACGCAAATCACCAATCATGGCGATGTGTAAGCCGTCAATGCCGTGACCATTGTATTCCAGTTCACGTTTAATCGTGAACAAGTCCAACAGTGCTTGGGTTGGGTGTTCGTTTGCACCATCACCACCGTTAATAACAGGTACACGACTACCTTCGGCAAATTCTGCCACTGAACCCGCCGCAGGATGTCGCATTGCAATAATGTCGGAATAGCCGCTCAGCACACGGGCTGTGTCGTACAATGACTCACCTTTAGCCAGCGCAGAGCTCGACATGCCGGTGGTTTCTCTAACTTCACCACCTAAAAGGTTGAATGCGGTACCAAAGCTAACTCGCGTACGGGTACTTGGCTCAAAGAAAAGATTACCGAGAATGGCGCCATCTAGCACGGTTGTGCGCTTTTGTCGTTTGGCATAGGGTTGCATGGAATTGGCAACTGAGAACACTTTCTCAATGGCCTCGCGATCGAATTGATTAACCGAAAGAATGTGGTTACCGGTAAAGTCAGACATGCGCTTCTCAATCATCAACGAAAACGGCGCTAGTTTATAATACCGCTGGGGCTAAGTCATTAGCGCAACGTTAATCTTGCCTTACGTTTTTCTCAGTTTGGCGTTTTATTGAAAAGGGCTTTCCACAAATCAAAACACAAGTGTGCATGTGCGCATATGTCGACTAATTGTGTTGCTGAGTATAGTGGGTAAAGAGTAAAAGGATTTTTTCAGCTGCGCTATTTACGTGGGCTGTAATCGCTTCGTCTTGAAGCGGAGACTGTATGCCGCACAGCATCATGGTGTGATATTCCCCCTTAAGCAGGGCGCAATAATCTACTGCCAGCTGTTGGGCGATATCACGGCTTAAGCTACCTTCTCCGAACTTCTCTATGACATCACTCAATGTAGATAGGGAAGCTTCTGGGCCAGCCTGATAAAAAAGTGTTGCCACATGAGGGCTATTTACCGCTTCAGCTATAATTACTCGAAAGATAGCAATGGCTTCAGGATCTTGTAAAAGTCGCACAAACTGACAGCCAACTTTTCGTAAACATTCTAATAGTGAGAGTGAACCTGAAGTGGCGTCGATAAGTTGCTGGGTGTCGAGTTGGTATGATCTGCATTTCGATGAGATTGCCGCTTTAAAGAGAGCATCTTTTCCTTCGAAATGAGAATAGACCGTTTGTTTAGACACACCAGAGGCTTTAGCCACAGTGTCCATAGATGTGTTGGCAAAGCCCTCTTTTAAGAACAGGCAAGACGCTGCATGCAATATAAGATGGTATTTCTCTTCGCTTTTAGGTCGGCCTTGCTTTCGAGTGGTAGCCACGTTCGTTCTCACTTTATTGACGAATATTTAAATATCAAACTGGACGGTCTAGTATTTATATACTAGCATAGCACAATAAGTATGCAAATATAGCCCAGAGCAAACGCTAAACTGGTTAAAGGAAATGTTATGACTGCTGCAACGACGCCTTCTAAAAGTGGCAAACTCTCACTTATTATCGCTATTGCCGTTTTTACTGCAGCGTTGGTCATTCTTTTGATGACAGCAGGTCTTGGCAATGCGACACAAACGCCAGAGGCAAGAGTTCCCGTTGCAGTGTCCACTGGAACAGTCAAAATTCAATCGGGCTTTGAAACTCCAATCAATGTTTTTGGGCTTATCGAATCCCCACGGGCCACTTCGCTTTCATTCGATATGGCAGGGCAAGTCAATACATTACTTGTTGAAGAGGGCGATGTAGTAAGCAAGGGAGATGTTCTAGCCCGTCAAGATATTCAGCGTCTCAATGCCAGAAAACGTGAGCTTCAAGCCTCACTTGAGCGTGCAAACGCCGATCTTGAACTTGCTAGAGTAAACAGCGAAAGAACCACGTCGTTGGTTGAGAAAAAGCTAGAATCAGCACAGCGACTAGACGAAACTAAGGCAAGTCTCAATGTCGCTAAGGCCCAAGTTAGTGAAATGCAGGCCGCCCTTGAATCACTGAATGTAGAAATAGAAAAAACGACCCTTATTTCTCCCTTCGATGGCGTAGTCAATCGACGCTTTTTTGATGAAGGCAGTGTAGTTAGCGCTGGAACTCCCGTGTTTGGAATTACGGGCATAGAAAATTATCAGGCTCGTTTCGCGGTACCTGCCGATGTTGTGGATCAGTTTGACCTTAATGAGCCGGTGCTGGTTAGCGTCGGGGACATTGATGTGGCGGGAACTGTTACGCAACGCTTACCTGTTCGCAACGTGCAAACGCGAACCATTGATATTTTAGTGACATTAAATAGTAATGAGCGGGTACGCCCCGGTGACATGGCCATTTTGTCTGGATTTCGTTCTCACTCTGAGACAGGAAGTTGGCTGCCGGTTAACGCGCTAAGCAATGGCTTGCGTGGTTTGTGGCGCGTATTTGTTTTATCAAACGAGCAAAACGCCACTCTTGAAGCCCGCGTAGTGGAAGTTGTATACACCGACGGAAACAACGCGTTTGTGCGCGGAGCGCTAAAAGATGGAGAGGTTTATGTAAGCGAAGGTACACACAAACTCGCACCTGGCCAAATGGTATCCATCCCAAGTCAACACCAAGCTGGGGCACGCTAATGAAGTCATTTAACTTCGGCTCAGATAAATCTTATCCGTGGTATACCTTATTTTACCGACGAGGGCACTTACTTATACTGAGCCTACTGGTGCTGATAACCGCTGGTTTATCAGCGTTAGGTTCTCTGCCGCGTATTGAGGACCCGCGAATAGATACGCGAAACGCACTCGTCATCACTCAGTACCCAGGCGCGTCGGCGGAACGGGTAGAGGCTTTGGTTAGTGATGTGCTTGAAGACAGGCTTAGAGAGATATTTGAAATAAAGGAAGTGAAGTCCACGTCGCGTGCTGGTATCTCCATTATCCTAATAGAAACGCAAGACTGGATAAATAATTCCACTAACGAACAGCTATTTAGCGAAATTCGCGACGCCATTGGCGCTGCCGCTGAGTTATTCCCTGAAGGTGCAATGGCACCAGTTTTCGATGAAAAGCGCGGCGCGACTGCGTTTACTTTATTGCTATCTGTGCGTGCGGACCACTTTGAAAATACCCCTATTACACTCACCGCGCGTTTGGCCCAAGAACTTACAGACAGGCTGCGAAACGTTAACGGCACTGAGCTTGTGCGTGTATACGGCGCGCCACAGGAAGAGATTAGCGTCAATATCGACCCTATTAAACTTGCCGCAACGGGTCTTACCTTACAGCAAGTAAGCAATTTAATAAGCCGCGCCGACCCCAAATTACCTGCGGGTATGCTTAACTCCCAGCAAAGTAATTTGCGCTTTACAGTGGGAGAGGGCTTAAATGGCGTGAACATGATTGCTTCAATTCCCTTAGTTAACGAGCAAGGCCGCTACTTACGGGTAGAAGACGTCGCTACAGTGGAGCGCAGTTTCACTACCCCTCGCAACGAAGTGGCATTTCTAAATGGTGAAGAGTCTATCTTTGTGGCAGCGCGTATGCAGCCCTCACTGCGTTCTGATGTATGGACAGAAAATGCATTAGCAGTAGTGGAACAGTTCAATAAAGACTTCAGCGGAACCTTAACCGCGACTGTTGCATTTGAGCAAAACGAATATACCGCTACTCGCCTTGCTGACTTATCGATGAACCTGCTTATGGGCTGCGCCGTGGTCATGATGGTTATTCTACTTTTCATGGGGTTTCGTGCTGCGTGGATTGTGGGCCTGGCACTTCCCTTATGCGCCGCTTTTGCCTTGTTCTCTTTAAGTTTTTACGACGAGCAAATTCACCAAATGTCTATCTTTGGCATGATCATCGCCATTGGTTTACTAATCGATAACGCCATTGTTATTACCGATGAAATTCGCATTAATTTACAAGATCCTAATTTAACGCGAGTAGGCGCTATGGCGAAAAGCGTCTCTCATCTATTTGTGCCGCTTTTGGCTTCAACGCTCACGACCATTTTAGGCTTTATGCCGATTTTTCTTTTAGACGGCAACATTGGTGACTTTGTTGGCCCGATTGCCATTAGCGTGGTGATGGCGCTTATTGGCTCGCTGTTTATCTCTTTAACTATCATTGCAGCCCTCGCTGCCCGATTTTTGCCAAAGCACGACAACAGTTCGCAACATGAAACAGCATCGAAGGCGTGGTGGAAAGTGGGATTACAAGCGCCAGAGCTCAGTCTGGCTTTCAAAAAACAATTGGGTAGATGGATAAAGCAGCCGATTTTGGTGTTACCGATTATTGCTTTGCTTTGTTTATCTGGCTTTGTACTGTCTAAAAGCTTAGCCAATGTGTTTTTCCCAAGTGCAGACAGAGATCAGTTCGAAGTGTACCTGTGGACCAAAGAAGGCAGTAGCATCGACAACACCACAAACTACGTTAAAAAAGTCGATAGCGCCATACGCAGCGAGCAAGGCGTGAAACAAGTAAGCTGGTTAGTCGGGGGCTCTGCCCCATCGGTGTACTATAACCAGACGATGACCCGTGACAACATGCCTTACTTTGCAAATGCTGTGGTGTCGACAGATACAGTGGATGACGCCGTTGCGCTAGTGGGCAAGCTACAACAAGAGCTTGATAGCGCGTATCCAGAAGTACAAATTGTAGTGCGAGCCTTTGGGCAGGGTCCGCCTATTGCGGCGCCTGTTGAGGTAGAGATTTTCGGCCCTGATCTGAATGTGTTGAACGACCTAGGCGACAAAGTACGCATGTTAATGTCTGAAGTCGACGGCATTTCTCAGTCAATAACCAGCGTCTCAATGGGAGAGCCCGAGCTTAAAATAAATGCAGACAGCGATAACTTGTCTTACTTGGGACTTACGCTTTCCGAGCTTGCCAATCAAATGCAGATAAACTTTTCAGGTATTACCGGTGGTTCTGTGTTGGAAAGCACAGAAGAAATTCCTGTACGCGTAAGGCTAGACGAGGCGTATAGACAAAATGTAACGGGCGTAGACGCCATGCCAATTCCGGTTGCAGGAGACAATGCTATTTCTTGGTCGCCACTTGCTGCCGTAACAAACTTAACGCTTCAGCCTGCAACCAGCAGTATTACGCGCCTTGATGGCGAAAGGCTAAATCGTATTCAGGCGTTTTTGCTTCCTGGTGTCCCGGCCATTGATGCAAGTAATCATTTGCGAGATCTTCTCGAAAGTCGATTAATTCTTCCCGAAGGATATCGTATTCATTTAGCGGGAGACGCTGATGAACAGCAGCAAGCATTAGGTAAATTAGCGACCTATGCGCCGGTGCTGTTGGTTCTTATGGTAACTACGCTCATTCTGACTTTTACCAGCTTGCGCATGGCGGGTGTAATCGGATTAGTGGCAATACTTTCTGTAGGGCTGGGTATGTTCAGTCTTTGGATATCTGGATTGCCGGTTGGGTTTAATCCGCTGCTAGGTTGTGCAGGCCTTATTGGCGTAGCAATCAACGGATCGATAGTGGTCATTGCCGCTATCAACGCGAACCCCAAAGCAAAGCAGGGAGACACGAAAGCCATTGTTGAAGAAACCATGAGCTGTAGCCGCCATATTTTATCGACTACTTTCACAACGGTAGGTGGATTGATTCCTTTGCTATTGTTCAGTGAAGGTAGCTTTTGGCCGCCGTTGGCCGTGGTGCTGGCTGGTGGAGTAGGATTCTCGGTAATCTTGTCGTTAGTCTTTACGCCAACTATAGTGGCTGCTTTTCAACGATACCGTTATAGAAATCACACATTGGCATAATTTTACGGTTAAACTATCCCTTTTTAACCCACGTATAAATTTGGCTTACTTAGCGTATGCGAAAATCAAATCCTCTTTTGCGTTGGTGGCAAACCGACTGCGTTAAGTGTAAACGCATGAGACTTTATATCGTTTGGGCCGTAATCATGTTGGTGGTGTATTTTTATGTCTGGTACTAGTGTCGAACCAATCTATATCCGAGCTGCCTCGAAAAGTAACGGTATTACTAGCCTGGTGCTGGGCTGTATCGGTTTGTGTGTTGCGGCACTGTGGTTAGCCTTTCTTCCCGATTGGCTGTTCTTGGCAGGGATTTTTCTTACCAGTGCTGCCTTGGTGTGCTTGCTGGTAGGGTACTTCAAAATTCGTGAGCCGGACTATAGTTTGGAAATAGCCAAAGACTATATTACCTATCGTCATCGCTTAGGCAGCTGGCGTATTCACTGGGACAACTTACAGCGCGCCGATTGCCCCCGGGTTAGGCATGGTCTGGACCACATTCCACTTGAAACCATTGGTTTTAAAATAAAAAGCTATACGGATTTTCTCAATACGATTTCACCAAGGCTTGCTACACACTTACTGATGGAGCAGCGACCGTTGCTAATGCAAAACACAGATGAGAGCTGCGCCACAGGAAGTTGTTACGAACAGTCGATGTTTGATGACAAACAATACGTAATGGAAGATGGCACCATTATCAAAGGCATAAAAGCTATGCTGGCACATCGTATGGTGGAGCTTCGAAAGCGCCTTGGCTTTGATATTTTCATCGCAAGTTCGGAGCTTGATAGGGATGCAAGTGAGTTCGCTGGCCTTATCGCGCAGTGCCAACAAGCGAGGCAGTCGTCCGACGCCAATTGAGCTTATCTGAGCGATTAGGCTCTAATCGCTCAACTTTGTGAGCCGTTCAATTTACTCTCGTTTAGCACCTTTCTGGCTTCAGCGATAAGTGCTGGCAAGTTTTCTTCAACAAGCTTGTGCTGTCCCAGCTTAAGAGAGATCTCTGTTTCATTGGCTAAATGCTGCATGCGAGGCAAGCCTGTATAGCAGCATGCACCGTGTAGTTTGTGAACTTCGGTCTTAAGCCCATTGTAATCTTGATCGTCCCAAAGCGCCGAAAGTGTCTCGATAGTTTCGGGCAGTAACGCAATAAAACTGTCTAACATTTCTTTTGCTGTATCTTGATTTTGATTCGCTCGTTTAAGTGCTAGCTGCCAGTCGATAGAGGGAAAGACGATTTCACCGGGCTCAACATTGTGGCACCACGAATTGATAAGCGTAATAAGTAGCTCAACCTCAATAGGCTTAGGTAAGTAATCGTCCATGCCAGAGGCAAGCAGTCTTTCTTGCTCTTCTTTAAACGCGTGGGCTGTCACTGCCACTATTGGGGTACCCATATTCAACGGTGATTTACGAATTTCTCGGGTGGCCTGCAGTCCGTCCATGCCTGGCATCTGAACGTCCATGAGAATTAAGTCAAACTCTTGAGTCTGGCACTGATTGACGGCGTCTTGTCCACTGATCGTTGTGGTTAGCTCGACAGGAGAATGATCGAGCCACGTATGCAGCAGTTTAAGATTCATTTCCATGTCATCAACGGCAAGAATTTTAGCTTTTGGTAGCGTGCCTATTTTCTCTTGCATCGCATTTTTAGCTGGCGTTGTATGGTGGTGCACCAGGCTATCTAACTTGGTAAGCGTCATCGGCATACGCGCTTGTGAATGGAAATGTTGCGACAGGCTTGGGTATTGCGCAAAAGGTTCAGGGCCGGAATACCAAAGTATGCGCTTTTGCGCAGGGAATTGTACAAAACGACTTAAATAGGTATCCCGCAATCCCATCTTACTTACCGGCACAGTTGCCATGAAAAAGTCGTACTGGCCTTTAAGTGACATCAAATAATCTAGTGATTCAACAGAGGTAACCTGCGCACCCAAAATCGATAACATGCTTGCACTTGAGCGGCGTGTTGCAGGTACCGGATCGAAAATAACCACGTTCTTACCTTTCCAGTCTTCACTACTAGTTAACGCATATTTCTGGCTTAACTGGTTCATACGTAGTGAGACGTTAAACGTAGAGCCTTGGCCTAATACACTTTTTAGCGTTAGATCACCGTTCATTAAGCGAACCAGCTCTCGACTGATCACGAGACCTAATCCAGTGCCTTGGTAATTACGGTTAAGGGCGTCGTCTACTTGCGAGAAGGCGTTAAATAGCTTTTTTCTGTCCTGTCGGCTTATTCCGATACCTGTGTCTTCAACGGTAATATTTACTTCGTGAATACCATGAGGAAGCGAGCGTCCGCCCACCGAAAACGTAATGGTACCGCTGGACGTGAATTTAAGTGCATTACTTAACAAGTTATTGAGCACTTGCTTAATACGAAACACATCGCCAATGAGCTTTTCAGGGAGCGGGTGCAAATCAAATACAAATTCGATGCGCTTGCTGTGGGAAGATTTAGCCATGATAGTGACCATTTCTTCGAGCAGCTTATTGGGCGAGAAAGGCTGATTATTAATTTGCAGTTTACCGGCCTCAATCTTAGAAAAATCGAGGATATCGTTAACGATTGTTAGCAGGTTATCCGCAGCCGTGTTAACAATTCTGACTTGCTCTTGCTGGTCAGTGGGCAGCGACGCATTGTTCAACTCTTTGCTGAACCCCAAGATAGCATTAAGAGGTGTGCGAATTTCATGGCTCATGTTGGCCAGAAATTGAGATTTAACGTTACTGGCTTTTATCGCATCTTTGCGCGCGATATCTAAACGGGCATTCTGCTCTTCAATGAGCTCCATATTGTTGCGCAAATCATTTGTTGCTTGCTCAACTTCGCTTTCCAGCTGGCCTCTGCTTTTCTCCATTAATGCAAAGGAAAAGAGCCCTGCTTCTAAGAAAACACCCACCTGAAAACAATAGGTGGTGAAGTCGTTGGAAGGTAAAATTCCGATAAGGCTTAACATACCTATAATTGCGCCGGTGGCGAGCATACTCCATGCAAATATGAAGTAACGCGCGGGCTTAAACTTATTGAAAAATGCTTCGATCCCGGCGTAGATATAACTCAATATCGCCACAAGACCCACGCCGTATACTAGGTTGTTCTTCCAAATAGAAGGAAGCAGATCGACGAAGCACACCAGCCCTGTTAACGCTTGGCAAACCAACAATAAGTTAATGACAGGATGTGCCGTGGGAGAGTGCTTTTCCGTTTCCAAAAACGTCTTGGTAAAAAAGCCTGAGCTTATACCAATAATTACGAATATCAGCTCGGAATGCCCAACCAGCCAAGAGGGGATCCCCTGACTAAACAGCAAGTGCGTATGGCCGCCCCACACAAACTGCCACAAAATAACCGCAGCGATATAGCCAACATAGGCAATCAGACTCTTTTCCCGCACGCCAAAAAATAGAGCAAGATTATAAATAGCGAGAATAAGCAATCCGCCGTAGAAAAAGCCCCAGAGCAAGCTGTCCATTTGGAAGTAGCTGCTATGTAGCGGTTCGGCTTGAATTCGAAGTGGTGCAATTAGGCTAGATGAGCGACTTTCAATGCGTATGTAAAGGTCGACAGGATCGCTATCAGGCAGCTCAACACGAAAGGTTGGAACACGAAAACGCTGTTCTTTTTGAGCTTTCCCCTGATGGCTTTGCTTTATTACCTTGCCGTTTTGCACCAAATAAAAATCAACACTGTCGAGTTGGCTGAAATTTATTGAGAACACCCAGTGTTTATCGTTTGAAACATTGGCAACAGAAGTGAGTAGCCACATGCCATTATTACGAAACCCAAAGTTAGGGTTGTCATGGGGATGCATAAGGAAGTCATTGCGTCTTCGTGATACATCGCTGATAGTAAGCTGATAATCGGTTTCAAATAAAAAATACAGAGAGTCTGATAAATCTAGCGTACTTTCTTCATCGAAGAGCTGCTCGATATGCTGCGCGCTGGCATTCGAAGGCAGGTAACTGCCTACAACAAGAAATAAAAAAAAGAATACGCGAAAGATAGCCATGATTATCTGTACTTACGTTACCGTTTGATTAGGGGCTTTATTATTTTTTAGTTTTACTCGTAAGAGTGAAAATTGAACGGCAAATTTCACCCAATGCTATTTAACCACTCTCTTTGAAGAATAACAAAACAAACCCTCACCCCATACAATGAGTAAGACCCAAAAGTCGCGACAATTGGTTTCAAGGATTGCACACAAATGCGGTTTACCCCACAATAGCCTTTAACGCTCGCGAGCTTTCACTAAGTGGTGCGCTAAATTGACCACAATAGACAGCCTAACTAGCACGAGCGCATTGGTATTAATAACAAAACGAAAAAACTATCATGAGTGACGAGATCATCATTAATCGCGATGGGGTAGAGCAACTTCCTCTTCGACGTTTCACCGAAGACGCTTATCTAAACTATTCCATGTACGTCATCATGGACCGTGCACTTCCACATATTTCGGATGGCTTAAAGCCTGTTCAGCGACGCATCATTTATGCGATGTCAGACCTAGGGTTAAATGCAAACGCCAAATATAAAAAATCGGCGAGAACCGTAGGTGATGTGCTGGGTAAGTTTCACCCTCACGGCGATTCTGCCTGTTATGAGGCGATGGTGCTCATGGCTCAGCCTTTCTCTTATCGCTACCCTTTAGTAGATGGTCAAGGTAACTGGGGTGCGCCGGATGATCCGAAATCGTTTGCTGCCATGCGTTATACGGAAGCTAAGCTCTCGCGCTTCTCTGAGGTGCTGCTGAATGAACTTGGACAAGGTACGGTAGATTGGGTACCTAATTTTGACGGTACGCTAAACGAGCCTAGCGTGCTTCCAGCTCGCTTGCCACATATCCTATTAAATGGCGTGACAGGGATTGCCGTTGGCATGGCGACGGATATTCCTCCTCACAACGTGAGAGAGTTGGCCAACGCGTGTGCCATGTTGTTAGACAACAGCAAAGCCGAGCTTAGCGATGTGCTAGAACACGTTAATGGACCTGACTATCCTACCGAAGCTGAAATTATTACGCCAAAGTCTGATATTCAAAAACTGTACGAGACTGGGCGTGGTTCTATAAAAATGCGCGCGGTGTATATGGAAGAAAACGGTGATGTTGTTATTACCGCTCTACCTCACCAAGCGTCTGGTGCCAAGATACTAGAGCAAATTGCCGCGCAAATGCAGGCGAAAAAGTTACCTATGGTAAGCGATCTTCGAGACGAATCGGATCATGAAAATCCAACTCGTTTGGTGATTACGCCTCGCTCAAATCGCATTGATGTAACTCAGCTGATGCAGCATTTATTTGCAACTACCGACCTAGAGAAAAACTACCGGGTCAACTTGAACATGATTGGCCTGGACGGTCGCCCTCAGGTGAAAGATTTACGTACGATTTTGTCTGAATGGTTGCAGTACCGAAAAGATACCGTGACGCGCCGCTTGCAATACCGTTTAGATAAAGTGTTAGCGCGTTTGCATATTTTAGAAGGTTTATTAATTGCGTTTTTGAATATCGATGAAGTTATCGAAATTATTCGCACGTACGACAAACCAAAACCAGAATTAATGGCGCGATTCGGTTTAAGTGACACACAAGCGGAAGCTATTCTGGAATTGAAGCTTCGTCACTTAGCCAAGTTAGAAGAAATGAAGATTAAAGGCGAGCAAGATGAACTTGCAGAAGAGCGCGACAAGCTTCAGCAGCTTCTAGGCTCAGATCGCCGCCTTAAAACCCTCATTAAGAAAGAAATCCTTGCAGACGCTGAAAAGTACGGTGACGACAGACGCTCACCTATTGTTGAGCGTGGTGAAGCTAAAGCGCTGTCTGAAAAAGAGCTGGTACCTGCTGAGTCTGTAACTGTTGTGCTGTCAGAAAAAGGCTGGGCACGCTGTGCAAAAGGTCATGATATCGATGCGGAAGGTTTAAGCTACAAAGCTGGTGATGCCTATTTATCCAGCGCCGAAGGCAAGAGCAATCAGCCTGCCGTGTTTATGGACAGTTCAGGTCGTACTTTCTCTTGTGACGCTCACGGGTTGCCGTCTGCACGAAGTCAAGGGGAGCCGCTAACCGGGCGCTTCAGCATAGTTGGTGGCGAGTCATTCCAACACGTCATTATGGCGCAAGACGAAAGCAAATTCTTAGTAGGTTCTGATGCAGGTTACGGCTTCGTCGGCACATTTAAAGATATGGTGAGTAAGAACAAGGCGGGTAAAGCCTACTTATCATTGCCTACTGCGGCGAAAGTCATGAAACCAACACCGGTTACAAATCCAGACTCCGACTGGTGCCTAAGTATTTCTAATGAAGGTCGCATGCTCATGTTCCCACTACGCGACTTACCAAGTTTAGGTAAAGGGAAGGGGAACAAGCTTATCAATATTCCTTCTGCAAAATCGCAATCTCGAGAAGAGTACGTGAAGGTGCTTGCTGTTGTACCTGATGGTGCCGCAATTAAAGTGGGAGCCGGTAAGCGCAACATGACACTGACGGCTGACGACCTTACCCACTATCAGGGAGAAAGAGGCCGAAGAGGGAATAAATTACCGCGAGGACTACAGCGGGTTGATACGGTTGAAGTTGTCTTACCCAGCAAGGACGAAACATCTGAAGATTTGTCATAAAGTTTAAGTTGTTCTTATGCTTAGGTGAACTACACTCAAAAAGGGATTAGATGAGGAATTTACATGCTAGGCATAGTTTTTACATCGTTAATCGATATGCTCGAGGAGAAAGTTTCTCCTGAGTTTGCTGACGATGTCATCATGGAAGCTGGGTTAGAAAACGACGGCGCTTATACCGCAGTGGGCTATTACCCGTTTGAACAAATGCAACGCCTGTTAGGTGTGCTGGTGGAGAAAACGGGTAAGTCAGCTAACGAGCTACTCTACGATTTTGGCTATTACTTATTTGGTAAGTTAGGTGCAGTACATGGCGACGTGCTAGCCAATACAGAAGGCATGTTGGATATGCTGGAGCACTTGGACGGCGACATTCATGTTCAGGTTAAGAAGCTCTACCCAGACGCCGACCTACCCCGATTTACGGTGATATCCAGAACCGATAACACCATGCGCTTACAGTATTATTCTGAAAGAGAATTATATCCTTTAGCAGAAGGCTTGATGGACGCAGCCGCAGCTCATTACAACTGCACCCTGGAAAGGGAAACCCATCAACTAGATACGCCTCATACCTACGAATTTAGTATATCTCTCGTTTAACGGAGGCATGTTATGTCAGATGGAACAACGCATAGCACGCCTTCTGGTAGCGACCGTGCTGCGTTACTTGAAAGGCGTTTAAAGCGAGAGCGAAATGCGAGAGAGCAAGCCGAAGCTTTGCTGAGAGAAAAGACGCAAAGTTTGTATGCTACGCTTCAAAAAAGCCAAAGTGCACAGAAAGATTTGGAACTTGCACTATGGGCGTCGCAGGAGTCTTTTTGGAATTGGTAGGCAGAGAATGACATTATGGAATTTCGCTCATTCTCACTACATTCTGAAAGTGTATCTACCTGGTCAGGCACCTTAATTGAGCTTCTAGAGCGGGTACATGAGGACGATTTAGACGGTCTGCAGTTTCACTGGAGCATGGCGCTACACGGCAATCGTGACCGTATAGAGTTTTCTTTTCGCTTAAAGCTCGACAGCGATTTTCAGTGGGTAAGGCTGCGCGGGCGCGTGCTGAAGCGCGGAAAAGCGGGTGAAGCGCTTCATATTGTTGGCACCACAAAAGACATTACTCAGCAGCGCAAAGCCGAACAATCGTTTCACTTAATGGCCTCTGCTTTTGCGAGCTCACGTGAGCCCATGTTAGTACTCTCACCTGATCTTGTTATCACAGAATGTAACGATGCATATATTCAGCTGATTGCTGCGCCTTTCAAAGAGCAATGCATTGGTTTGGATTTCAACCAAATATTCATTGCTGAGAAAGTCGATAAAGTGCAGTTGGCGCTTGATAAACAAATTCGCTTCGAGTCGAAAGTGAAGACGCAAAACGGTGAAATTAAGGTTGTCGATATCTCGGTGGCTTTGTTTGAGACCTACCAGCAAACGTCATCTTATTTGATTGCCACAATGCGCGACATCAGCGATAGAAAACGCAACGAAGCCAAACTACGTCAACTGGCATTGCACGATGAGTTAACCGGCCTTTCCAATCGCAATTCGCTGCGTGAGTCCATCTCCGGGTTAGTACAAAAAGAACAGCACTTTGTTTTGGTCTTTATTGATCTGGACGGGTTCAAAGCAATTAACGATAACGCAGGGCATGAAAGAGGGGATATTGAGCTTCAGCGCGTAGGAGCGCTCCTTACTGCCATATTCGGCCCAATAGGGGAAGTCGGCAGGTGGGGTGGTGATGAGTTTATTGCCGTATTGCCTAATCAGAATGTTGAGGAAATTGCTGAACGTTCTGAGCGGCTTATCAGCCAGATAGAAGAAGACGCCATAACCGTAAAAACTTCGGAGCTTAGGCTGTCTGCCAGTATTGGCATTGCTGAATTTCCAGAACATAGTGATAACCTAGAAAGCCTGGTGCAGTGTGCCGACGCCGCAATGTACCGTGCGAAAGAGCTGGGTAAAGGGCAGGCGTTTATTTACGAGTCAGGTCTCTATGAGAGCATGACCCAGCAGGTCAGTATGGTGAATGACTTGCGCAGAACGGTAGAGAACCACCTTCTCGATTTCTATATTCAGGGTAAATACGATCTAAACGGTGAGTTAAAAGGCGGTGAAGTACTGTGTCGCTGGATTTCAGGCTTGCACGGTGTTGTATCGCCAGCAGTGTTTATTCCCATAGCAGAAGAGCACAAGCTGGACAGCGCCATTGGTCTTCAAGCGCTGGAAGCGGCATGTGATTACATTTCAATAATGGAATCGCAGCAGGGTGATGCCATTCCTTTGTCTGTGAATATCAGCGCTAATCAGATGCTTGACCCAGAATTTCCAAATCAGGCAATGTCTATCTGTATGGATAATGATGTGTCTCCCGAATTTATTGAGCTAGAGCTCACTGAGTCGGTCTTTATTCGCGATGAAAAATCAGCACTTAGAGCATTAAACACGTTGAGAGATCATGGGTTTAGACTGTCTCTGGATGATTTTGGCAGTGGCTTTTCATCTCTTAGCTACTTGCGAAGTTTCCAGTTTGAAGTGGTTAAGGTGGATAAAAGCTTAATTCAGGGTATTCACCAAGATAGCAAAGCCAATGCGCTATTTAATGGTTTGATAGCGATGTTAAAGAGTTTGCAAATAGATGTGGTGGCTGAAGGCGTAGAGTTGGAGTCTTATTTGCCTTTCATGGAGCAGGCCGACATTCAGCTAATGCAGGGGTTTTACTTTGATAAACCAATGCCTTACGATCAATTCTTGGCAAGGCATACTACAGAGCCTAATCGGTAATGTCTTCAGCTAAGCATAAACAAAAAAAGCCCTATCGGGCTTTTCTTAATGACTAAGCAAGCTCGTTACTTAGCATTGGTGCTTTCAAAGATTTTATCTGCCGATGCGGCAACAAAGCCTTTGTAAAGCTTACCATCAGGCATTTCATAGCGTTGTGCAAACTCGTAGAAGCAGCTTGGAATTGCCACAGTTTCGTCGCTAAACGCTACGTCAGCACGGTCAGCCATCGTTGATGATTGCGCTAAAAATACGTCTGGCCCACCTTTAATTTCGCCACCTGAGGTGTTCAGCACAAAGCCTGCTTCTTTAAGCAATGTGTTTACGTCGGTAAGCTCGTCAGTACGGGTTAAGTGATTAACACTTACCGTAAAGTGGTTAGCACGGAAGCCCCATGCTGCCATCCACGCCGCGTATTCTGATTCGTTAAGCAGTGTGTCGTATTCTGCTTTAGTAACGTCCCAATGTTTACCCGAGTACAAGAAGTTATCTGCATCCACTACAGACTCAGGCATTTGATCAACCATCTTCTTGATAATTGCTTGAGCAGTTTCAGAAAGCTCATTTACACGAAGCTCACTAATAAATACTTTTGGTTTAGTATCGTCAGGGTGCTCGAAATGCTTTGCAGTAAGCTTTTTCGCTTCAAAGTCATAGTCGCCTTTAGCTTCATAACCCAATGCTAAGAAGTGCGCAGCAAGCTTGTCTAAGCGGGTTTTATCAAGAGCAAAAGTTCGAAAAGCTACATGGTCGTTAACGATGTCGTTCGTGTTTTCTTCACCCGCTAAAAGTGCATGAATTTTGTGCGCTGAGGGAGTGATGGTAACGTAATCGTCCCACATGTTGCTAAACAACGTATCGATGTTGCTATGCATGGTGGTAGGGTCCTTTCTGTCGTTGACTATTTTTAAACGAATAGTTCGTATAGGGTTGGTACTAAACTGGCCGACACAAAAATCATGTCGGCCTTTTTATAACGTGAAAAGCTTGGGTTACATCGACAAGCCTGGGCTTAATTTGCCCGGCATAGTAACTTTATCAAGCTCAACTGAAGCAACTGGGTATGCACAGTAGTCGGCTGCATAAAACGCACTTGCTCTGTGGTTACCGCTGTCGCCCACGCCACCAAATGGCGCTGCGCTGCTTGCACCTGTAATAGGTCTATTCCAGTTTACGATGCCCGCGCGAATGCGTGCGAAGAAGTAGCGATAATCTTCTTCGTTGTCGCCTAGAAGACCTGCTGATAAGCCAAAGCTGGTGTTATTTGCTTCTGCGATAGCTGCGTCAAAATCGCTGTAACGAATCACTTTAAGTAGTGGACCAAAGTGTTCTTCGTCAGGCAGTGAAGCAAGCATGTCAGTTACATCAATGATGCCTGGCGTAGCAAAACCTTTGCTCTCGTCTTTTTGTTCAAGGCGAACTAGTACTTTACCACCAAGGTTTTCAAGCTCTTGCTGTGCTTTTACCATCAGTGCAGCGGCATTGCTTGAGATCATTGCGCCCATAAATGGTTGATCTTCAGCGTCATAATCACCTACCTTAATATTCTTGGTCACTTCGATTAAGCGAGCAAGGATTGCATCACCCTGTGCATCGGCTGGTAAGAATAGGCGACGTGCACACGTACAGCGCTGACCGGACGTAATGAAAGCAGATTGAACGATGTCATGTACGGCAGCATCAACATCAGCCACATCTTTAACAATGAGTGGGTTGTTACCACCCATTTCAAGAGCCAGAATTTTACCTGGGTGACCTGCGAACTGCTCGTGCAAGATTTTTCCTGTACGCGAGCTACCCGTAAAGAAAAGACCGTCGATATCGTTATGCGACGCCAAAGCCTTGCCAGTTTCAACTTCACCTTGTACTAGGTTAAGTACGCCCGCTGGCAGGCCAGCAGCATCCCATAGTTTCACCATTTCTTGTGCAACCATAGGCGTCAAATCGCTTGGTTTAAATACAACCGTGTTTCCTGCAATAAGGGCTGGAACAATATGTCCGTTTGGCAGGTGGCCAGGGAAGTTGTATGGGCCAAATACAGCAACAACGCCGTGAGGCTTGTGTCGAATGAAGGCTTTACCTACAGGCATTGGGTTTTCAACGTTACCCGTGCGTTCAAAATAGGCTTTTTCAGAAATACCAATTTTGCCCATCATGGCGCCAACTTCAGTGGCAGTTTCCCACTCTGGCTTGCCCGTTTCTTTAGCCATAACTTTGGCAAGGTGCGCTTTAGCTTCTTCTAGCTTAGTGCCATAAACCTTAATAATTTCAAGACGCTCTTCAACGGTTTTCATGCTCCATGCTACAAGTGCAGCACGAGCAGCGTTAATTGCGTCATCAATTTGAGAGGCTGTCGCAGACTTACCTTCCCAAATCACTTCGTTTTTTGCAGGGTCAATTGACGCTAAGTCATGACCTTGTCCGGCAACCCATTCACCGTTGATAAAATGTGTATGTAGCATAGTGGGTGTCCTTTTAATCTCTGAATGTAACGGGGGCGAAGCGTACGTGCTCTCCCTCTTTGACATTCAATGCAGCAGCGGCTTGGCGAGATAGCACGGCAACTTGCTTTTCTTCGCTTACCGTCACCTCGGTGGCAACTGCACGAAAATCAGATACTGATGTATTAATGATGTAGTGCGTTTGCCCTTGGGCAGCAGCGCTATCGTCAATCACTACAGGCAGTTTTAAACTCGACTGAGCCGTGCGGATGTGGCTTAAGTTTGCTTCTACCGTCGGGCCTGCGTCGAAAATGTCTACGTAGCCGCGGCAAGAAAAGCCTTCTTCTTCAAGAAGCTGAAGAGCAGGGCGTGTTTTGTCATGGACTTCGCCAATGACTTCCTGCGCTTCTTTGCTAAGCAGATTTACGTATATCGGGTACTTCGGCATAAGTTCAGCAATAAACACTTTATTACCAATGCCAGTTAAGTAGTCGGCAGTAGGAAAATCCATAGAGAAGAAATGGGTTTCCAACCACTCCCAAAACGGTGAGCGTCCTTCTTCGTCACTCACACCGCGCATTTCAGCAATAACTGTCTCTGAGAAGCGTTCACGGTGCTCCATCATGAACAAGAATCGAACCTTTGAAAGGAAGCGGCCGTTTATGCCGCCGCGGGCTTGTTCGCGAAGAAACAGCGTACATATTTCAGTAACACCGGTGTAGTCATTACAAAACGTTAGAATGTCTACCGTGTTGTGAATGTTAAGCTCGCGCGAGGCGTGCACTACTTTGCTTAGGTGGTAATGATAGAACGCATCGTCTATACCAACAGCCGCTTCAATACCTGTTGTTCCCACTACCTGTCCGGTAGTGGTATCTTCCATTACAAACAAGTATGACTCATCGCCAGGTTCGGTTACGTTTGGTTTGTTAAACGCAGTTTCTGCACGATCAATTTTACGCTGCAGCAACTCGTCGTTGACAGGTAAAGACGTAAAGCCAATACCTGATTCAACGGCGATTTCTTTAAGCGCGTTATAGTCGGCCTTCGTGATAGGGCGAATGATATTCATGTTCGCTACTCGTGTTGTAATTATTCGGCGTTTACAACGGCAGCAACGGCGCGTTCAAAACGTGCAAGACCTTCTTTGATGTCTTCATCAGGAATAACCAGTGAAGGTGCAAAACGAATAACGTTCATGCCAGCAACAAGACACATAAGGTTCTCTTTCGTTGCAGCCATCATGAAGTCACGTGCACGGCCTTGGTATTTCTCATTTAACGCACAACCTAACAGCATGCCTTGACCACGTACTTCTTCAAATACGTTGTACTTTTCATTGATAGCACCTAGTAGTTCACGGAATAGGGCTTCTTTCTTAAGTACACCTTCAAGCACTTCTGGCTGGTTCACGATATCTAACGCTTTTTCCGCAACAGCACAGGCTAGTGGGTTACCACCGTAAGTACTACCGTGGGTACCTGGCTTAAGGTGTGCAGCGATGTCTGCTGTGGTAAGCATGGCACCAATTGGGAAGCCGCCACCAAGAGATTTAGCGGTTGTTAGGATATCAGGTGTTACGCCAAGACCCATATAGGCATAAAGGTGACCAGTACGACCAACACCCGACTGAACTTCGTCAAAAATAAGTAATGCGTTGTGCTTGTCACAAAGCTCGCGAACGCCTTTTACGAAATCTACATCAGGTGGAATAATACCGCCTTCACCCTGAAGCGGTTCCATCATTACCGCGCAGGTTTTGTCAGAAATTAGCGCTTCAAAGGCAGCTAAATCGTTGTAGTCACAGTGGTCAACAGCGCCTGGCTTAGGACCAAAACCGTCAGAGTAAGCAGCTTGACCACCTACTGTTACGGTAAAGAAGGTACGGCCGTGGAAACCTTTGTTGAAAGCGATGATTTGATTTTTGTCTTCACCGTGCTTGTCCAGCGCCCAGCGACGAGCTAGCTTCAATGCTGCTTCGTTCGCTTCTGCGCCTGAGTTTGCGAAGTAAACTCTATCTGAAAACGTTGCGTCATTTAGCTTTTTAGCTAAACGAAGGGCTGGCTCGTTAGTGAAAACGTTGCTTAAGTGCCAAAGCTTGCTGCCTTGTTCATTAAGAGCTTTCACAAGCTCTGGGTGACAGTGACCTAAAACGTTAACTGCAATACCGCCTGCAAAGTCGATGTACTCAGCTCCATCTTGGTCCCATACGCGTGAACCTTCACCTCGAACAGGTACCATACCTGCTGGGTTATAGTTAGGAACCATTACATCATCAAATGTAGCGCGAGTTACGTTCATCTTTGTTACCTCTGCGTTGGGCGCCAATCACACTGTGTGATTTGGCCTATCGAATCTATGAGCACATTTTAGTACTACTTTGGTCGATAAGCGTTAATTGGGCGCGTAAAAACTAATCGGATTTGTTCAACAGTATGCCATTTTTTTTAACATTTGTCTTCTATGCAAAAGGCTGCAGCCCTTTATTTATAAGGACTGTGGCTTAATTTGCAGGAAAAGTGAATAACTATTAACTACTGGGCTATATCAATTAGTAATAATCAATTTTTGCGCTGAGAAAAGGGCTGCATACGGGTTTTAATGCACTGTGAAGCAATAAGAAAGGGGGGATAGGACTGGAAGCCTTACCTGTTTAATGTCGCTAAAAACGGGCAAGGCATTGAGCAACCGTCAATAATTTGGGGCATCATGCACATGAAATGAAAAAGGTGCATAACGAGTGCATGAATATCCACTAAAAAATTAATTATTCTCTTCGTTTTTCACCAAAGGAAGGGTGAAAATATCAATGGTTTTGAGTTTTTCGAGTGCACCTGCAGGGTAGCGTTGCTCCATGAAAAGCGGCTTTACTTCTTTCATTTCAACAAGCTTTAACTGATGTAACATCCGAATTTGTGTGTAGGTTCGGGCTTGATGAAGTACCTTACTGAGCGTTTTAGGCTGTGCGGGAACTTTATCGGCACACGCTCGCATCGGTTCTGCAATAGGCAAGCGCATTAAATGCATCCACTCCAGAATATCCGCGCTGACTGCATCTGCGAATTCTTGCTGTAGAGCAATAAGGTGGTTGGCTGAAGGAGCCACTTTGAGTAGCGCTTCATGTCGCTTTTGCTCTTTGTCTTTCTGGCATTCTTGCAACAGGTGTAGCTGAATTTTATCGAACAGTTTGAAGTAAAGTCTTGTTACGACACAACGCCCCAAATTACTGAGCATCGCAAGGGTATAAGCCTGGTTTTTGTTTAAATCCGTAAGTGCTGCAAGGCGTTTCGCCGTTATGGCAACGCCAGTCGTATAAGGCGTAAGCTTTTGTTTAATTAGCGGGTAAGGGTCGGTAATCTGAGGCATAGCGCGCTTTAAAATGAGCGACGGTATCAATGTGCGTAGGTTTTCAATACCCAAAAAGCTCAATGCTGTGCGCAGTGTCTCTACCACAATAATACGCCCACGGGAGTCTTTGCGTCTAAATTGTGGAGTATTCACCACAACGATTAGTTCATCATAAAGCCATGGCATGGTTGCGGCAATTGGCTCTAGTTTCGAAACCGAGCATGCTTTCACGGAAAGTGCATCAAGAAGCTCGCCGATATTTTCGGGCAAGTTAAGTACGTTTTGAACGAGCTCGTCGGTATAGCTTAGCTGCTCTGTTAATTCACCTAGAAGGATCTCGTGAAGATGGTGACTCACTGATTCAAGGTATGACGCTTCGGTTTTCTCTTGAAGGCGCTTGTTTTCAATCGCCACTTTTTCAACGTGCAGTAGCAGCCTGCGCGCATCACCTTGCTCCGATTGCTCGAAGCTTACTTCTCCCACCTTGCACCTTCCTAGCATTTCCAGCACTCGCTCTGGCGATATGATCATATTTTCAAAACGATCATCTATCGTGGGCGGTGTGGTTGCCCCCATTGTCATATTAAAAGCACTCCTGCTCATAACTTTTTGGTGAACGGCAATATTATCGTACATCAGGGGCCTTTATTACTTTCGCTACGGTAATGATAAAAATGGTAGATACTGCTTGAAAGCAAGCCTTATTTACCCTGCAACTGTTGATATTGCGTGTGCGATGCTTCGTATAATCTTTATTCAGCGCATTGGCTAAAACGAATAATGAAAAGTTAAACGAAAAATCAGTGAATTGCGAGTAATTCTGGCCTTCAAGCGTAACCTTTTACGCTATAAAAGCGTATCGGCATCAAACTCGTATACTTAAATTGATTTAAACTGAAGAAATGCATCCAGTACGCTATGACCGTGTTCGGTAAGCAGTGACTCGGGGTGGTACTGCACGCCCCAAATAGGGTGATGATTATGGGAAATTGCCATGATTTCCTTTGTGCCCTTTGCGGTTTCACACCATGCATCAACACTCAGTGAGGCAGGTAGCGATGCGGGATCTAAAACCAATGAGTGGTAGCGCGTCACGTTAAACGGGTTAGGTAAGCCTTTGAACAGGCCACTATTGCGGTGTGTTAGGGGTGAAATTTTTCCATGCTTAATCTCTTGTGCACCTACTACCTTGGCACCAAACACTTGACCTATAGCTTGATGACCCAGGCATACACCTAAAATAGGAATCTTGCCTGCAAAATGTTCAATCGCAGATAAGCTGATGCCCGCTTCGTTAGGCGTGCATGGTCCCGGTGAAATAACTAACTGTGAAGGCGCTAAGCGAGATATGTCGTCTAAGGTCAGTGCGTTATTTCGCACCACTTCAACGTCGACGCTGAGCTCAGTGAAATACCGAGCGAGGTTATGAGTGAACGAATCGAAGTTATCAATTAACAGCAACACAGCAGTGCTAGTCCTTGGTATTTCTAAGTTGCGAAGGTTTTAGCCATGAAGGATTAAATGAACCCTTCATGGCGTGTAGCAAGATGTTGGAATTCGGCTGTTATGGCTTTGGAATAAAGCCGACCGCTTTGTATACTTTAGCCAAAGTTTCAGCCGCTCGCGCTGACGCTTTCTCAGCACCCTGACGCATTACGTCGTCAAGATATGCTCTGTCTGCGCGAATTTCAGCATAGCGGGCCTGAATGGGTTCAAGTAGAGCAACCACAGCGTCTGCAACATCACCTTTAAGGTGGCCATACATTTTGTCGGTATATTCAGGCTCAAGCTCTTTAATTGATTTACCCGTCGCAAGCGAAAGTAGGGTCAGTAAGTTAGACACGCCTGGTTTTTCAGTTGGGTTAAAGTAGATATTAGCTTGCTCGTCAGAGTCGGTCACGGCACGTTTGATTTTCTTGGCTAACTTCTTAGGATCTTCTAATAAGCCGATGAAGTTATTCGGGTTGTTGTCAGACTTAGACATCTTCTTTTCAGGCTCTTGAAGGCTCATGATGCGCGCGCCAAAGTCTGGGATATACGGGTCAGGTAGACGAAATACATCGCCGTATAGATTGTTAACACGTGTAGCAATGTCACGAGTCAATTCAAGGTGCTGCTTCTGATCTTCACCTACCGGTACTTTATCTGCTTGGTATAGCAAAATATCTGCTGCTTGGAGTACAGGGTAGCTGTATAAGCCTACATTAATGTTATTTTCGTTCTTCGCAGACTTATCTTTGAATTGAGTCATGCGATTAAGCTCACCCATTTGGGCGTAACAATTCAATACCCAAGATAGCTGTGCATGTTCAGGCACATGGGATTGCAAAAACAGAGTACTTTTTTGTGGATCAATACCGCAAGCAAGGTAAAGAGAAAGGCCGTCTAGACAAGCTTCAGCAAGCTGCTTAGGGTCTTGTCGTACAGTAATAGCATGCAAATCCACTATCATATATAAGCAGTCGTGGTCGTCTTGCATGGAAACCCACTGTTTAAGTGCACCCATGTAATTGCCAAGGGTAAGTTGTCCTGAAGGCTGACAGCCACTTAATACAACGGGTTTATTACTCATTTCTTTTTACCTGTAATACGTTAAATACTGTGAAAATAAAGCTTCAAAAATTATGCTTTAGACATTGACGCTAGTTCATTGCGCATTTGCTCAATGACATCGCTGTAGTCGGGTTGAGAAAAAATAGCCGAACCAGCCACAAACATATCCGCGCCCGCTTCCGCTATTTCGCGAATGTTATCGACTTTTACGCCACCGTCAATTTCAATTCGAATATCGTAGCCGCTTTCTAATACACGCTGTTTCACTGCGCGCACTTTATCTAAGGTGCTAGGAATAAACTTTTGACCACCAAACCCTGGGTTAACCGACATAATAAGAATGTGGTGCAGTTTGTCCATGACGTGGTCAAGATAATGTAGTGGCGTTGCTGGGTTAAATACGAGCCCCGGCTTGCAACCTGCATCGATAATAAGCTGCAGAGAGCGGTCTATGTGCTCAGACGCTTCTGGGTGAAAACTAATATAGCTAGCCCCTGCATTCGCGAATTTTTCAATTAAATCATCGACGGGTTTCACCATTAGGTGCACATCAATGGGAGCGGTAATACCGTAGTTTCTTAAGGCCTCGCAAATCATTGGCCCAAACGTAAGATTGGGTACATAGTGGTTATCCATTACATCGAAATGCACCACATCAGCGCCAGCCTCTAATACCTTTTCTACGTCTTCGCCAAGTCGAGCGAAATCGGCCGATAATATTGATGGAGCAATTAGGAATGGTTTCATTGCATGTCCTTTCATTCTAAAAACAACAAGGTGCGTTGCCACTTACGTTTCACCTTTGCGAAAGTTTACCCAAATCCGTGCTTCTTTACTATGCAAAGGGTTAATCAGCGTTAATTTCGCGGAAATTTAAGATAAACGGACTTTGTCAGAGCATTGCCCAATTTTGGTGAGCGCGCGTTATGTTGGTGCATTTTTATGCAGCGTTTTTTTGTTTCGGTGACAGCGGATGGATTTTTTAAGAGAAATAATGCTCTAAATTTCAATTGGTTAATTTATTTTTTGCGAGTTTTTTTGATGAACCATAAATGGGCATCAACTTTGCGTTATCCAGTCCAAAAAAGAAAACACAGACAGAAAAAACGAATTACAACAAGTTTGAATTTGACTGGAGAACACACATGAAAACATCTACAAAAAGAACAATACTTGCCGCTGCTATTTCTTCAGCGTGTCTGTTAACAGCCATGCCTAGCTATGCAGAAGGTTCATTCACTGCTAACGCTAGTGCAACCAGTAACTACATCTGGCGTGGTCTAACACAAACAACTAACGAAGCCGCAGTACAGGGTGGTATCGATTACGCGCATGAAAGTGGTTTTTATGCGGGTACGTGGGCGTCTAACGTGAACTACGGTGCAGGTGACGAATATTCATATGAGCACGATATGTACTTCGGTTTTTCAGGTGAGTCTGACGGTATTGCGTACGACTTTGGCTACCTTTACTACAACTACGATGACGAAGCGAACTTCGACTTTGCAGAAGTTTATGGGTCTGTAGGTATGGGTGGGTTAAGCCTTACGGTATACCTTTTAGCGCACACTGAAGCTGACGAAGGCGAAGATCAGGACTTTGGTTTTGCTCAAGCGTCTTATACGTCTCTTGGTTACACTACAGAAATCCTGAATGGCACTGAGCTTGGTTTCCATGTGGGTTATCACGAGGGTGACTTCGCTGAAGCGTTTAATGGCGTGGAAGGTTATATGGACTATGGTATTTCAATAGCAAAAGACGGCTTTAGCTTCGCCATCACCGGTACCGACCTTGACGACATGGGCGGTGACGACGAATTTGATAACGACGCCGTTAAATTTACCGTAGCGTATTCAGTAGACTTCGAGCTATAAACTACTTTGTAGGGGCCATTGGAAGGCCTTTGTCATAACGTTGAGTACTAAAAGCCTAATGTGTTTTCGTTAGGCTTTTCATTTTTTACAAGCAACGCATTTTTAACTTGTTCGTAACCTGCTTTTGATTATAATGAGATTAATTTTTAAACGAGTGTAAGGAGTATTCAGGATGAAAGTTCTTCCATTTTTTGCGATTTGTGGAGCGGTAGCGCTTGTTAGCGTTGCGGTTACAAGTACGCCAAATTCACACTCGTCAGTATGCGAATTCCAACCCGTTACGGAGTTCAACCCCAAGTTGCCCGCAAGCCATATTCAAAACCAATGTGCCCGTCATCAAGAGGGTGTTGAGGAAGTAAGTTGGCTGTCATGGATAGCGGGGAAATCATCCTCTTTCCAATTCCACTTTTTAGACCTACTTGAGTTGATGCACAGCGACGAAGGTAATCGAGATTTCACCTCACCTGCTAACGATACTTAGGGGAAAATTATGCAGTCTGGTACTGGTTTTTGGTCAGTTCTAGGTAGTGTAGTTGCTAGTCTATTTGGTGTTCAGAGCCATAAAAACTACGAACGTGACTTTACTAAAGGCACTTTTATCAGCTTCGCCGTCATTGGCGTAATCTTGGTTGTGCTGTTTGTTGTTACGCTTTTTATGTTCGTTAAATGGTATACGGGCTATAGCGCATAGCAATTGCGTGAATACACATTAAAATCGTATGTGGGTAAGGCGGTCGATGCGCTACCTATAAGACGTTTTTTAGGCTCCACACACTAAACTGAAGGGCGGTGAAACGTCTTCTTTTTTCGAGTCTTTCGCTTTGGTGCGATGTTAGCTGGAGGGAAATAAGCCAAAATTTCATCCACAGGCTGTCGCTTTGCACCGTTTTGACTTATCGAACGCTTAACTGACAGCATACTGAAATCTGCCCCGTGATAAAGCGACCGAGTTAGCGGTAAGTCGTGATTTGAGATGAGGACGGGTATGCCTCGCTTTTTTGACGCGCGGGTGGCGAGCTCAGCCAGCTTCTCTTGAGATTCTTGTCCGAAGCTTCGCGCGGCATAGCTGGTAAACGCTGCAGTCTTGCTGATAGGAGCATACGGTGGGTCACAATAAATAACATTGCCACGCCTAGCTCTAGAAAAAATCTTTTCAAAAGGAAGACAAGTAAACGTCGCTTTTTGCGATTTTTCCGAAAACACAAACATCTCGTCTTCTGGAAAGTACGGCTTTTTATAGCGGCCGAAAGGTACGTTAAAACGCCCTTGAAGGCTGTAGCGGCATAAACCGTTGTACCCATGTCGGTTTAAATAAAGAAAAAGAATCGCTCGGTAGTATTCATCTTGCGTTGCGTTGAACTCTTCGCGCAAGTCATAGTACATCTTTTCTTCATTGCGACTTCCATCAAAAAACGCGCGTGCATCGTTAATCAGTGCATCGGGCTGCGCTTTAAGGAAATTGTATAAGTTGATGAGATCAGGATTGATGTCATTGAGCAGGTAGCGTTTGTATTGCGTATTCAGAAATACAGATCCGGCACCAACAAACGGTTCAATGAGTTTATTGGCTTGCGGTAATCTGGCCTGAATATGCTCAACCAAGCTGTATTTGCCACCGGCCCATTTTAAAAAAGCCCGGTTTTTTTTCTGCATCATGCTTAAACGTTACTACCTAGACGGAATGAAGACGGTGGTTTTTCCGTGCGCCGCCGTTCCAAGGGAAAGGGTCGTCTTTATACTTTTATGCTGATCAGTATCAGATATCACCACACTAAAGGTAGATTGTAACTTTCATCAGTAAAACGGACAACCAACAAGTGTCGCAAGAACGGAATTTTGCTCATTTACTGGAAATATTATGACCACACGGTTGTGAAATGACTTAATTTTGCGCTTTGCTCATCTCTGAGAGGATTTGGTTTCCTCGCTTTATAAAAGCATTTTGTTTACCTGGATATTCGGGTAAATTTGTTCGTGCTTGTTGCGCTTGAGATAACGACGTGTAGATTTGCTTGTTAACTACTACAAACCAGTCGCCACCATAGCGCGTCGTTTTATAAATTCGCGTTTGCTCAGTTAGATTGTTTTCTCGTAGGAACTCACTGAGAACAGACTCATTTTTCATCGCTAACAACTGTATAGCGTAGTCATTTTCCCCAATCCAGCCTTCTTGACTCGATTCACTGGCCACTGTGGTTGGCGCTACATTATCGTTGACGCCGTCCGAGTTTGATTTGGCACCTTGAGCAGGTTGTTGATCACGTAGCGCACCGTTGCTAACCACCTCTGAACCATTGGAGTCAGTGGTATTATCTCCAATCGGGGCATTCTCAAACTGGTTACTGTCTGCCTGTTCTGAAGATGGCGTAACTTCAGGTAAGGATGAAACCGCATTTTCCCAATTGGTAATCAACGGACCGTTATCTGACGATTCATCAATTAACGAGCCACCAACGTCTGCACTATCATCATTGGGCGCGGAAACAAGTTCTACGTTGCCTATTTGGTTGGTTGCTTGAGTTGCTGAGTTTGATGCTGTTGTTTTGCTTTCATCGGTTTCACCATTGCCTATAAGCTTGTTATAAGCAGAGCCGGGCTCAACCTGGGTTCTTTCAGGTTCTGGCGAAGGTTGACTAATAGGCGCAAAAATCGATGCTAATTTATCACCGTATTGCCAGTAAATAAGGCCAGAAAACGTAGCAAGGAACACGCATATAACAGCGATATAAAACCACTTAGACTTTAACGGGTTGATAAAAGTTTGCGTATTTTCACGCTGTCTATTTTCTAAATGAGCCTGAAAAGCCTCGCGACGTGAAGCAATCATTTTGTCGAGCTCTGACTCGAAGCTAGGCTGTTCGCTAATGACTGACTGGCTGCTAATTATTAGTGGGGTTTCTGTATTTTTTGCAGGAAGCCACTGCTTGGCGCGCTCAGCCCATTCGTTATTCGCGAACAAAAGCACATTTAAATGCTGTTTGTTACCAGCGAACCGACTTTGCAACACCAAGTCCCATAGTTCTTGCAGTAGTGCATCAGGAAGATTGTGGGCTTGGGTGATGGCTATAAGAATTGGACCTTCGTGACTATTAAGGTCGGAAAGTAGTTCGTTTAGAGGCCTAACGAAGCTACCCACCACTTGACCAAGAAGCTGCCGACAAAGTTGTCGACGGTAGTCAGAGGGCTCCATATTTTCTTGCGTAGTTAAATACGCAATCTCGGTATCATCGTGCTGCTGGAAGACAAAGGCTTCAAGGGTCTTTTGTTGTTGAGCAATAGACTCACCACTGACAAAAATCAGCTGAGAAGAGTAATTGACCAAATATTCCAAACGTTCATGCAGTTCACTTTGCATGGGAGTTTGCCCTTATTCACCGTTGCTTTAAAAACTGTCCTGCAACGCATTTCTTCATGATTCCAACTAACGTAGGGAAGTCAAGATAGACGCGTTGCCTGGTTCTCGCGAGGGCTAATGACTAAGAAAGGATGTCAGTAAGAATGGCGTCCGTGACGTCCTTGGTAACAACCGCTTTGCCTATGCCTTGAGGAAGTACAAATCGAATACTGCCAGCTTCCACTTTTTTATCGCGTTTCATATGCTTAACGTAGTCATTCTTTGTCATACTATTTGGGCCTGCAACCGGTAAAGCAAATGCTTCAAATAGCGACGATACGCGTCGTGTTTCTGACGCTTCAAACCACGTTAATGCTTCAGCAGCTTTACAAGCAATTATAGTACCAGCGGCTACCGCTTCGCCATGCAGCCAGTTACCGTAGCCTTGCTCGGCTTCAATAGCGTGACCGAACGTGTGGCCTAAGTTAAGAATGGCGCGTAAACCACCTTCACGTTCATCTTTTGCTACCACGTCTGCTTTGATTTCGCAGCAGCGAGAAATAGCTTGGGTAAGAATTTCAGTATCAAGCGACGTAAGTGCATCTACATTACTTTCAAGCCATTCAAAAAACGGTGCGTCGTAAATGATACCGTATTTGATGACCTCTGCCATGCCAGCAGCAAACTCTCTCGCGGGTAATGTAGCGAGGGTATCAGTATCAATGGCCACATAAACCGGTTGGTAAAAAGCGCCAATCATGTTTTTGCCGAGAGGATGATTTACCGCGGTTTTTCCACCTACTGATGAGTCGACTTGAGAAAGCAAAGTCGTAGGAACTTGAATGAAGGGCACACCGCGTTGGTAAGTTGCCGCAACAAAGCCAGTAAGATCACCAATTACACCACCGCCAAGTGCGATAAGTGTCGTATCTCTTGCAGCGTTTAGCTCAAGAAGGCGTGTCATAACCACTTCGAATTGAGCAAGATTTTTGTGTTGCTCGCCGTCCGGCAAAATAATGGTTTCAACTTGAACATTACCACACGCCGCTTTAGCGGTTTCTAAATACAGTGGGGCAACAGTTTCGTTGGTAACAATGACGGCAAGTGGGCCTTTTATATAGGCACTAAAAAGGCCAGGTTGCGAAAGCAGCCCAGCCTCTATCTGTATAGGATAGCTACGTTCTCCAAGTTCCACAGTTAAGGTTGACATTGGCGTAGCACCTCCTATTACATATTTAATTTATAAACCAATTTTACTGATAATCTGATTCGCTACAGCACGCGCACTTTGGTCGTCTGTATCAACAATGTAATCAGCAACTTCTTCGTAAAGCGGGTTGCGCATTTCTGCAAGATCGCGAAGTACTTGTTCTGGATCTTCGTTTTGTAGCAAAGGACGACGTTTGTCACGTTGTGTACGGGCAACTTGCTTATCGATTGTCGTTTGTAGGTAAACAACGATGCCGCGGGCAGATAAACGATTACGCACAGCTTTAGTTACAATAGAACCGCCGCCAGTAGCAAGTACAATACCTTGCTTATCTGTCAAATCGTTAATGACGTTTTCTTCGCGTTTACGGAAACCGTCTTCGCCTTCAAGGTCGAAGATCCAGGCAATGTCTGCACCCGTGCGGCGCTCAATTTCCTGATCCGAATCAAAAAAGTCTAGGTGAAGTTCGTCTGCCAGATGTCTACCGATGGTACTTTTGCCAGCACCCATTGGGCCAACTAAAAAGATATTACGTTTTTCAGCCATATTTGCTTATATCACAACTTAATCATGTTAGGGGCAGTGCACTGTTGCCTTACCAGCCTACCCATTGACTCGTGCCTATTTAGTGTCCAATAAGCACCACTCCTTAAACCTCGCTTAAATTTCGAGGCGGGGATTATCTCAGTTTCATGCAAGGCGTTGCAAGTTTTGTTACTAACAAATAGCGTATACCTGTAAATTTAGTTACAAAAAAAGGCTGAAAACCAAAAAAAGCGCACAAAAATGCGCTTTTTTGAAGGCTAAAAATGAGGATTATGGTCTTTCAGTGACTATCTTGGGTGTCACAAAGATAAGTAGTTCTCGTTTTTGCTGAAGTTGTGACGAGTTTCTGAAAAGGGCACCAACGACAGGCAAATCACCAAACAAAGGCACTTTCGACACGCCATCAGAACTGGTTTGTTGGAATATGCCACCTAATACGATGGTTTCGCCGTTTTCTACCAATACCTGCGTTTTAATTTCTTGGGTATCGATGGCTACGGCCTCACCAGTAGACGTAGAAACGGTTTCGCCACGGGTATCTTGCGTAACAACTAAATCCAAAATAATGCGATTATCAGGCGTAATATGTGGCGTAACTTTCAGTGACAAAACGGCTTTTTTGAACTCTACTGAAGTCGCACCGCTAGACGTTGCTTGTACGTAAGGTATTTCCGTACCTTGTTCAATGTAAGCTTCATGCTGGTTAGCAACCGTAATACGAGGACTCGCAATAATTTCGCCTTTGTTTTCAGATTCTAGTGCGGAAAGCTCAAGGTCTAATATGGTGCCATCAACCAAGCTCGCAATTTGAAAGCCAATGCTACCCGCGGCGCTGGTCACAGGCAGGTTCACATTAAGGCGATTATCAATGCTAGGCACTATGCCGCCGGCAATGGTGTCTGCGCCCTCAAGGCTTCCCGACACACCATTATCGTCTTGACGGTCGCTGAAACCCCAACGAACGCCAAGCTGCTCGCCTACATCGTCAAGCACAGTAACCATACGGCTTTCAATCAGCACTTGCTTTACTGGAATATCTAACGCATTGATGGTTTTTCTTGCTTCATCAATAGAGGCTAACGTGTCGCGAATAAGTAAAGTGTTGGTTCGTTCATCTACTGTAACACCCCCTCGCTCAGATAAGATCCCGCCCTCTGTCGACTTTAAGATCGTGGCCAAGGCAGCAGCTTTTGCATAGTTAACAGGAATATTAACCGTATGAAGAGGCGCTAAGTCTGAAACTTGCTTTTTAGATTGAAGGGCTTGGGTTTCACGAGCCGATAGTTCTTCAGCCGGTGCAATTAATAAAATGTTGCCCTCTAAGCGTTTATCCAGACCTTTAACACGCAAAATCATGTCGAGAGCTTGATCCCACGGAACGCCCGACAAGCTTATCGTTACGTTTCCTGTTACGGTGTCGGTGGTCACTAAGTTAAACCCATTAACCTGCGCAATAATTTGTAAAACTTGTCTCACAGGAACATCTTGAAAATCGAGCGAAATGGGGTCGCCTGTGTATTTCTTTTCCGCTTCCAAGGCGTCTTGCTGCGCGCTGTCCATTGGCGTTATCGCCATACGAATTACGCCGTCTTTTACCGTATTTTGAACCGTAACTGGGCCCGAATAATTAACCTCAATTCGCGCGCCATCTTTATCTTCGAATGTCTCGATGGTAGAAACCAACGTGCCGAAATCAGCCACATTAAGTTCTACCAATTGGTCTTCGCCTAACTTGGTGTTTGGTAATGTAAGGGATACTTTTCCTTGTGACTCAATAAGCTGAAGCTTTGGCGCTTGGCCCTCAAAACTCACCAGTGTTACAGCGGTATTGTTAGCTGCTTGAGTAAAGTCGATGTTTGTGACCGTGGTGGTAACGGTTGATGCATTTCGTTTAGTATCAGGGTCGACTAACAAAGGCTCTTGGGCTTTTACTGGCGAAACAAATACGGTTAATGAAAATATTGCAGCCACAGCGAAAGCCAGCCAATACCATCTAGGCACTCTACGATTCAGAGATTTGTTAAATATGTATCGTTCGGCCATGCTTACTCTCCCGCCTTCGATGCTGTAGTCATTGTTGTTGTTTTCCTTTGCCAGCAGCCCGCACCATCAGGTAATAACTGTTCAATAGTAATTGAGTCGGTGCTAATTTGCGTAATTTTGCCATAAAACAAGCCGATACGACTCCCTACTTTAGCTTTATGTAATACGCCATCGTTACTTTTCAATAATGCCCACTGCACTCCTTTAACGGCAAAGTTGCCAGTCAGTGCGAGGGCGTCCACGCCATAGGCTTCCAATGCTTCTTTAGGGCGCTGGAAGTTTGGCTGTAAACAGTTTTCTACCCGCGCTTTTGCTACTGGAGCTGCGTTGTTCTTAGGGCGATCGAACGGGCTTCTTAAAGCGCTTGCCGAATAGCTAAAAGGTGGGTGAGTCTTGAATTCTGGATACGGTTCAATTTGTGGCTGAGCACGCTCTTTAACACTCTGTGTATAGGCATGCAGATCGTCGAGTTTAGGTGAACAGCCTGTTACTAACAATATGATTAAAAGAGATAAAAACGAACGAATCATTGTTCATCTCCTTCAATGTCTGTCGAGTTTTCCGAACGATAAGTTTTCGCCTGCAGCTTCAGCGACAGACCATTTGCTTCACGCTTTATGTCAAAATCGTGAAGTGTAACGATACGAGGTAAATCTGCGACTTTGGAAACGAATTCGCCAAAGTTGTGATAGCCACCGCTTACTTCCATTTCGATAGGTAGTTCGGTGTAAAACTCTTTTGGTACTTCTTGTTGCCAGTTAAGCAACTCAAACGTGAGGCCCGATGCGGTACCAACGTAAGTGATATCGTCAAGCAAACCCGGTGTTTCGTTGCTGGTTGGAAGACTTTTCAGCATAGACGAGAAGTCTTCTTTAATTTGCGCGAGTTGGGCTTGGTAAGCTTCTAAATTAGCCGCAATGCGGTACTTTGCTTCGAACTGTAACTTTAGTTCTTGTTCTTTTAATTCAGCCGCATCTTTAATCGGTAATTTGGGGCTTATTAGCATGTAGTAGCTCAACGCACCTACCAATATTGCGACAAACGCCGCCACAACAATGCGAACTTCGTTTGGCCAAATAGCGATTTGTTCAAAGTCGAGTTCGTTGAGTTCTTTTAGTTTTGAAACATCAAACTTCATGGTTATTGCGCCTCACTACTTTCTATTTCTAGCGGAGCAACATTGGGGTTTATCGAAAACGTAAGCGTAAAGTTGCTAATCGCTCTCGCTGCACTGCTGTCAGATTTAATGGTAGAAAGCTCTGCGGCAACGAACACTTTCGAGTTGTCCAGCGCGCGCATAAAGTCGGAAAGACGATTGTTCGAATCACTAGTCCCTTCAATCTCAATACGGTTATTGCTTCTGGTCATAAACTCGAAGGCCACACCGGGAGGAACGAGTTTAGCAAGTTCATCAAATACTATAGGAGCCACATTGCGACTTGCTTGCAGTTGCTCAATTAATGCCATGCGCTGCTCAATGGCATTTTTACTGTCTTTAACCTTTTTTATCTCTGCAATTTGCGCATCTAAAACCGCGATTTCCCGTTCAAGGTATTGATTACGCGAGTTTTGATTACTTATTTGCTGGTCGATAGCTTGACCAATGAACCAAAAAATCAATCCTACAATGGCGGCAACAGCAAGTAGCCCTGCCAAGTATTGTTGTTTTTGATGTTGGCGCTGCTTCTCTCGCCAAGGTAGTAAATTTACATGTGCCATGGCGTAAAGCTCCGGCTCGCTAGACCCGCTGCAATCGCAAGCTGTGGTGCAATTTTGCTAAGTCTCGTGGCATCAAGTTTAGGGTTTATCGACATGTTGCTAAACGGATTGAAGCAATCAACCTCTAGGCCTAAGTCTTGTTTTAAAATGTCGACTAACGGTTCAATAGTAGCGGCACCGCCGCTAAACAGTATTTTGGTGGGGCGCTCTGCATGTAGCGTGCTCATATACATTTGTAATGCACGGTTGATATTTTGCTGTAGGTTAGCGGCAAATATAGGAAGCGTATCTTCCACCCAATTTCCAGACAGCGTGCCATCAAGTAGCTGACGCTCTGCGGTTTCACGCTCAACCATATGAATGGCGCTAATATCGTTAATTAGCTGATTTAAGCCAAAGGCGTGCTCTTTGGTGTAGATGACGTCGCCGTTTTTTATTACGCATATTTGAAGAAGCGAGGCGCCCACATTAATACAGCAAAGTGGCATGTCTTCGGTATGAGGCGTATGGAAAAAGTCCATGGCATTGCCGATGGCATAATTTTCCATATCAACAATTTTGGGTTCAAAGTTAGCTTCTCTTGCAAGCAGCAAGCGACTGTCTACCAAATCTTTATGCGCAGCGGTAAGTAATACATTTACTTTTCCAGTGTGCGTTGCGCTCGGCCCCATTTCTTCAAAATCCAAATATACTTCTTCAAGCGGATAGGGAATGAGACTGTCGGCTTCGATCTCAATTTGATTTTCTAAATCGTAATCGCTTTGCTCTGGGTCCATATAGACGATTTTACTGATCACTGACGTACCAGCCACCGCAACATTTGCCAGCTTTAATTTTGTTTTTAGCGACTTTCGAATTTTCTTGAGAGCAATGCTTACTGACTCATAGTCTTTAATATCACGCTCAGAGAAAGCGATTTTGTTAATTGGCTCACAGGCATACCCTTGAAGGACGAACCCGTCTTTCGATTGCTCTAACCACACCGCTTTTATTTGACGCGTGCCTATATCTAAGCCCACAATGGGCGGCAGCTTTTTCTTAAACAGCGATTTCATGTGCAAGTGTCCAGTTTCAAAGGTAGTTGCTCTAAAGTACAATGTTACTCTAATAGTCTTATGCGTATGGTTCTAGAGATAACACATACGTATAAAATATACGTCATTTCAACAAAATGTCTTGGTATCCGTTACAGTGAAGTACATCAAACCACTTATTTTATTTAGTTTTCTATCAGGCCTTCTTGGTTTTGCAGCACTGGTAGGTATTTACTTTTATATCAAACCTGACCTACCAAGTGTTACTGTACTTAAGGATGTACGCCTGCAAACACCCATGCAGATATACACCAAAGACGGAAAACTTATTTCGCAGTATGGAGTTAAACGGCGGATCCCCGTAAAACTTGAGGAAGTCCCGCAAGAATTAATTAACGCCATACTCGCTACCGAAGACAGTCGCTTCTACGAACACCACGGTATTGACCCCATTGGTATAATGCGTGCTGCAGTAAGTTTAGTCCTTACTGGCGAAAAGCGTCAGGGAGCAAGTACGTTAACCATGCAGCTAGCACGAGGGTTTTTCCTTAGTCGGGAGAAAACCTATATCAGAAAGATCAAAGAGATCTTTATAGCACTGCACATGGAGCAAGAGCTTTCTAAGCAGGAAATTCTTGAGCTGTACCTCAACAAAATCGAATTGGGCCATAGAGCGTTTGGTTTTGGGGCGGCCGCCCAAGTGTACTATGGCAAACCGCTTAACGAACTCTCTTTAGCTCAAATTGCTACTATTGCCGGTCTTCCAAAAGCGCCATCAGTGCTTAACCCTATCAGCGGGCCGCAACGTTCTGTCGAACGCAGACGCGTGGTCTTACTTCGTATGCTTGACGAAGAGTACATCACTAAAGCGCAGTTCGATGAAGCTGCGAATGCGCCAGTTTCAGCGAAGAAGCACGGTGCTGAAATTGAAGTGGATGCGCCTTATTTGGCCGACACCATTTATAACGAAATGGTAGAGATTTATGGAAAAGAAGAGGCAGAAACCGGCGGATACCAAGTTTTTGCGACTGCAACGTCAGATCTTCAATTAGCTGCTCAGCGTGCGGTGGTTCGAAATCTTCATGACTATGATGAGCGTCATGGCTATAAAGGCGCCCTTGGCTACTTATGGAATATTCCTAAGCCAGAAGGAAAGGATGACGCGATTCCACAACTTTCATTGAGCTATGACATAAGTGATAAGACAACACGAGAAGAGTGGGATAACGAATCAATCATGCGCGTGCTTGAAGAGATTCCTCACATTAAACCTCTTTTGCCATCGGTTGTTACGAAAGTAAATGAGCAGTCGATAGAAGTGTTGTCTGTAGATGGCAAATCAATAACAGTCGAGTGGGATGGACTAGATTGGGCCCGACGCTACATTACAGACTTTAGGCAGGGTAGTGACCCCAAAAGCGCTTCAGATGTGACTCAAGAAGGGGCGGTCATTTATATCAGACAGCAAGAAGGGCAGTGGCGCATTTCGCAAATCCCTGAGGTGAGCGGAGCGTTTATCGCACTTAATCCGAAAAACGGTGCGGTTGAAGCGGTTGTTGGTGGCTACAGCTTTTATCAAAGCCAGTTTAACCGAGCAACACAGGCCAAGCGCCAAGTGGGCTCGAACATCAAGCCTTTCGTTTATTCTGCTGCATTAGACAGTGGCTATACCCTTGCATCCATTATCAATGACGCTCCCATTAACCAATGGAATGCGGCGACGGGTGTAGCTTGGCGACCGCAAAACTCGCCAGCTGAGTACGACGGCCCAATTAGAATGCGTAAAGCCCTTGGGAAATCGAAAAACGTGGTATCGGTTCGACTATTGCGTGGTGTTGGTCTTAGAGAAACGGCCGATTACTTAACGCGCTTCGGTTTTAATAAAGACGATATCCCACTTGATGAAACCGTATCCCTTGGGTCGAGTTCACATACGCCGCTTGAAGTAGTAAGAGGTATGTCGGTCATTGCGAACGGTGGCTACTTAGTAAACCCTCATTTCATCAGCAAAGTGCTTGATGAAAACGGCGATGAGCTTTGGAAAGCAAACCCAGTTTGGGCGTGCAATCGTTGTGAAAATCAAAGCGATCCAGAAATACTACCTGAAGACGAAGAAGCCGATATTGAAGCCTTACTTGCCGCTGAACTAAATCAAGATATTTTACTTGGCGACGTCGATGATGACGAAGCTGCAGAAAAAGTGATTGCGCCTCAGGTTATTACTGCTCAAAACGCTTTCTTAGTGGCAGAAATGATGCGAACGGCTGTGAGAGCAAACGGAAATTGGAGCAAGAAAACCTATTGGTTAGGCACCGGCTGGCGTGCTCGTAATATTCTTCAGCGTACTGACATAGCTGGGAAAACGGGTACAACGAATGACTCGCGAGACACGTGGTTCAGTGGTTTCCACAAAGATTTGGTGGCCACCACATGGGTAGGCTTCGACAACATGGGGCGTCAGTTAGGGCGAGCTACGCGAAACCAAAACCTTATTAATAAGAATGCTGAGAAATTCAACTGGATAGGCAACGCCATGATCGGCATTGAAGATGGAGCTAAAGCTGCTGAGCCAGCGTGGATCAGATTTATGCAACATGCTCTAGAAAATAAACCACATACGCCAATGCCCGTACCAGAGAATATAGTGCGTGTTCGCATTGATCGTACCAGTGGAAAGTTGACCAGACGAACAGACCATACGACACTATTCGAATATTTCCTGCAGGGAACCGAGCCAACGACTTATGTTCGCGATGACGAAGTGTTGGATCCGGCCACGCAGGATACGACTACTGCGCCTGAGCCAGAAGAAATATTCTAATTACTAAGAGGCACGTTGCACGCGTGCCGCTTCAGGCTTAGGTGATGTATTTGCCTGAACACATTATCGGAAAACCAATGTCAGAAGATTCACAGCGATATCTTTATATTCCTCATGCCGGCCCTTCATTGCTGGAAACCCCCCTACTGAATAAAGGCAGTGCCTTCACTGCACGGGAACGTGCGGCGTTTAACCTGACGGGTCTAGTGCCACCAAGGTATGAAACCATCGAAGAGCAGGTTGAACGTGCTTACATGCAATACAGTAGCTTTGACGAAGCACTAAACAAGCATATTTATCTGCGCGCAATTCAAGACAATAACGAAACCTTGTTTTACCGCCTGATTCAAAAGCACATCGATGAGATGATGCCCATCATTTACACCCCTACTGTAGGTGATGCATGTGAGCAGTTTTCAGATATCTATCGCAGTTCGCGTGGCTTGTTTGTGTCGTATGAAGAACGTCACCAGCTTGATGACATTGTTCGCAATGCAACGAAGCGTAAAGTGAAAGTGATTGTTGTGACTGACGGTGAACGCATCTTAGGCTTGGGAGACCAAGGTATTGGCGGAATGGGCATTCCTATCGGTAAACTTTCGCTTTACACAGCGTGTGGTGGAATTAGTCCAGCATACACATTGCCCGTAATGTTAGATGTAGGTACTAACAACGAAAAGCTGCTAGCCGACCCAATGTATATGGGGGCGCGCCATCCGCGTATTGGACAGGAAGAATACGACGAATTTGTTGATATGTTCATTAACGCTGTGAAGCGACGCTGGCCCGATGTAATGATTCAGTTTGAAGATTTTGCGCAGCCAAATGCTATGCCGTTATTAAACCGCTATCGCAACGACGTGTGTTGTTTTAACGACGATATACAAGGCACTGCTGCCGTTACCCTTGGTACTATTTTGGCGGCATGTAAAACCAAGCAGCAAAAGCTACGCGACATGAAGGTGGTGTTCGTGGGGGCGGGTTCGGCAGGCTGTGGTATTGCTGAAATGCTCATTCAACAAATGGTATTTGAGGGCCTGACTGACGAACAAGCACGTAAGCAAGTGTTCATGATTGACCGTTTTGGTTTGGTAACCGAAGGCATGGAAGGTCTACGCGACTTCCAACAAAAGCTTCAGCAGAAAAATGCTGACTTGGCTGATTGGACGTTCAGTGGAGATTATGCGTCACTACTTGATGTTATGCACTGCGCGCAGCCAGACGTACTTATTGGTGTTTCAGGTCAGCCAGGCTTGTTCACTGAACAAGTTATCCGTGCCATGAAGCAAGGCTGTGAGCTGCCAATCATCTTCCCGTTAAGTAACCCCTCACGACAAGTTGAAGCGCGTCCTGAGCAAGTGATTGAATGGACAGAAGGTGAAGTGATTATTGCTACAGGTAGTCCGTTCAAGCCTGTAGAGTACGATGGCAAAATATTTCCTATCGCTCAATGCAACAACTCTTACATCTTCCCGGGCATTGGCCTTGGTGTTGTTGCATCTAAAGCGAAGCTTATTAGTGACGAAATGCTGATGGCCGCAAGTAACGCACTTGCTTCAGCGTCGCCATTAGTCAACACAGGTCAGGGGTCACTATTGCCACCCCTTTCTGCCATTGCAGAAATTAGCAGAGAGATTGCTTTTGAAGTGGGTAGAGTAGCGATGGAGCAGGGGCTTGCCCTTGAAATATCTGGCGACGCATTGCGCGCCAGCATTGAGCGTAACTTCTGGAAAGCAGAGTACCGCCCTTACAAGCGGGTAAGCATCTAGTATCCGTTAACGTTATAAGAAAGCAGGCTTAGCCTGCTTTTTTGTACTTGTGAACAACGCTTTCACCATGACTTACAACCCAAAAGCTGAAGTAAGCCACCGTCTAACTGCTCGAACTTCATCCATTTCACGGCCGTACTCCAACCAAATGTAATATGGTGTTGCCTATGCGCAACATTTCCTTGCTCTGATATACAACTTACTCTTAATGGTTTTTAATAAGCTTTTGTTATATAGGTTAATTTTTCATTGGCACAATCATTGATAACACATTCCCTGATACTCAAAAAAGGAAAGGTAGGTGTTAGAGATGAAAAAAATGAAAAACAACTCAAACTTTTTAGGTTCTAGATTCGTTAAACGTTCGTTTTCTACATCATTGGTTATGGCTGCGCTTGCCACGCTTAGCGCGTGTGGAGGCTCAGATGATAAGATCGAAGACCAGCCCACGCCCACCATGAGTACCTTTTCCCTTTCAGTTTCTGACGCCCCTGTAGATGACGCCAGTGAAGTAGTGGTGTATTTCGATGAAGTTGAATTAATTGGCAATGAATCACCAATCACGTTCTCAGTTGAAGATGAAAATGGTGATCCTCGAAGCATCGACTTGTTGTCGCTACCGGGCGAGCAGTTTGAAGTTATCGTAGAAGATACTGAAATCCCAGTAGGTGACTACGACCAACTTCGTCTTAGTGTGACGGAAGATTCTTACATAGTAACTAACGAGGGAACTTACCCTATTCGCGTGCCAAGTGGCGAACTGAAACTTGATGGTTTTACTGCACAACCTAACTTTGACGCAGCCTACACCGTTGAATTCGATTTAAGAAAAAGCTTAGTCGATCCAGTAGGTCAAGAGGTTATTATGCTAAAACCTCGCGGTGTTCGCTTAGTGTTAAATGATGACGTGGGTACGCTTAACGGCACAGTAGATAGCACGCTAGTGATGGACGAGAAATGCGCTGTAAAAACCGACATGTTTGTTGGCAATGCAGTTTATATCTACGAAGGTGAACAAAACCTTCTCGATGCCCTTGGTGATGACGCTGATGCAGGCGTGGATGATACCGAGTTGCGCCCTTTCACTGTTGTACCTGTAATGTACAGCGAGTCAGATGAAACATTCAATTTTACAGCGGGCTTCATGCCTCAGGGCGAGTATTCACTAAGCTTTTCATGCACAGCACTATTTGACGAGCCTGAAACGGACGAGGACGCCGAAGACGGTTTCTTTTTACAAACTATTGATGTTGCCACAGTTGTAGCAGGGGACACCACAACGGTAACCATCGAATAGTTCCAGTTTGCGGGCAACGGACTGCTCGCCTTTTATTCATAAAGCCGCGCTCTTGATATAGCTAAAGCGCGGCTTTTTTATGTCAATAAACGTATATCGCCGTTTATTAGTCGACACCGTTGAGCTATAAGTCTTTAAAAGCTGTTCTTAGTAGCTATGTATTGCACTAACCTTAACGATAAAGTCATTTAAAGGAATTGCTATGTCGACAGAAAGTAACTACACACCACCAGAAGTTTGGACTCAGGCTGAGGATGATGGCAACAAGTGGGCCAGCATTAATCGTCCTGTGTCGGGCGCTACCCATGAGAAAGCTCGTTCCAATGGCGAGCATGGTTTGCAGCTATACTCGTTAGCCACACCTAATGGTCAGAAAGTTACCATCATGCTTGAAGAGTTGCTGGCTGCTGGCGTGAGCGAAGCAGAATACGACGCTTGGCTGATAAACATTGGTGAGGGCGATCAGTTCTCTTCTGGGTTTGTTGACGTTAACCCGAATAGTAAAATTCCTGCCATGGTCGACACGACAACGTCGCCAGAAACTAAGCTGTTCGAATCAGCTTCAATCCTAGTTTACTTGGCGGAAAAATTCGGTAAATTTATTCCTCAAGACGCTCAGGCCAAGGCGGAATGTTATAACTGGCTGTTCTGGCAGGTGGGGTCAGCGCCTTACTTGGGCGGTGGTTTTGGGCACTTCTACAGCTATGCGCCATATCCAATGGAATATCCTATCAATCGCTTTACCATGGAAACTAAGCGTCAGTTAGATGTGCTAGACAAACACTTAGCAAACAATGAGTTCATGGCTGGCAGCGAGTACAGTATCGCTGATATAGCTATCTGGCCATGGTATGGCAACCTAGTGCTAGGTAATTTGTACAATGCAGCAACGTTCCTTCAGGTACACGAGTACACCAATTTAGTTCGATGGGCTAAGCAGCTAGAGCAGCGAGAAGGGGTTAAACGTGGCCGTATTGTCAATAAGACCTGGGGCGACGATGGTCAGTTAGAAAACCGCCACAGCGCAAAAGATATCGACGACGCACTCGCCAAAGCCTAAATAATGGGGGCAGAGTACATTTAATTTGGGGTCAGAGTACATTACTTTGGTTAATCGCCTTTTTAGCATCAGAATGGCTAACGAAAGGCATCAACATAAAACGGGGTCAGAACCTACTCTGGCCCGATAGCTTAAAAAAGTACTCTGACCCCAATTTTCAGATGAGCTCTGCAACACTCTTTAAATAGGCTTTTTGAAGTGGTGTGAAATCCCACTCATTCAAAGCTTCATTAAATTCAAAATTGCCCACACGACCTCGCCAGCGTTCAGTGGGTACTGCTGGCCAATTTTTTATGTACACCAGCTTTCCATGAAGGCAGTGCAACACTTCAATTTGTGGTGATTTGGTATCGGCGTAAGTTACTTTCTCAGAGACAATAGCGCCTTCTTCACAATCTTGGTCGAAAAACACAAAGCCGCGATAGCTGCCGCTTTCTGTAATAGTAATGAGCGATGCATATTCTTTGCTCTTAGATACTTTTCTCAGCGCAGGCAAATAGCCATCGACTCGTTTTATTTGAAGCCCCTGTGATTTGTTGTGCCACTGCCATCCTGAGCTGCCCATAAAAGAAAGCTCGTTATTTTTATCGTTGAAATGGCTTAATGTTTCAAAGGTTTTCCAAGACGCAAAAGTGATAATGCACAGCATTAAAAAACCAGTAATGAAGATGAGTGGCTTTGCCATGTCTCAAGCCCTTTGCATTAGACAAACGTTTGTCTCTTTAGTTACAGACAAAGATCTAAGCTAGACTTTCATTGCAAAAAAGTAATACGCAGAGAGACAAATGTGCTGTGGCCTTAAAGCGTCCTGGTGCTGGCTTAATAACAGGAGAGACGCCGCTTAACGCTTACCTGACATTAAATACAGCGACATAAAAAGCCTCGCGCATTCGCTGTTTCGATAACACCATATCAATGTACTCTAAACAGAAAACTGATTTTGGACAATGATTCAGTAATTACGATTATAACTATCTATTTTGTTCGTTTTAATTGTTTTATTAAATCAGTGATTATTTGTTTAAACGAAAAGCGTGATTAACACCATTTCTTTAATCACACACTGACACCCAATTTTAGTAAGACTAAAAATCGGTGAGAAATAAACAGAAGGAATTCGCAATGAGTAAGTGTCCATTTTCAGGTGCAGCTATAAAACCTACTACGCTAACGTCTAGCAATGGTGCGCCCGTTGCCAATGACAATCAGAGTCGAACAGCGGGGCCACGCGGGCCGGTTACGTTCGACAACCATTATTTGTTTGAGAAGCTTGCGCACTTCAACCGCGAGCGAATTCCAGAGCGTGTAGTTCACGCAAGGGGCAGTGCTGCATATGGCACCTTTACGCTAACTAAGAGCTTATCTGACTACACTATTGCAGACTTTCTAAAAAAAGAGGGGCAAAAAACCGACGTGTTTTTGCGCTTTTCTACCGTAGGTGGTGGTCAGGATTCAAGTGACTATGCCCGTGATCCTCGTGGTTTCTCAGTGAAGTTTTATACCGAAAAGGGAAACTGGGACATGGTAGGAAATAATACTCCGGTATTCTTCTTACGAGATGGCATCAAGTTTCCTGACTTCATTCACAGTCAAAAGAAAAACCCGCGTACGAATTTGCCGGATCCGCAGGCCGTGTATGAGTTTTGGGCGAACAACCCTCAGTCATTACACCAATCGACAATCTTGATGTCTGATCGCGGTATTCCACTTTCATATCGCCATGTGAATGGCTATAGCTCTCATACGTTGAGTTTCTGGAATAACGCAGGCGAACGCTATTGGGTGAAATGGCACTTTAAAACTAACCAAGGTATTAAAACGCTAACTAGCGAAGAGGCGGCAAAGATGCCTGCTTATGGCGCTCAGCAAGACTTGGTCGAAAGCATTGATAACGGCGAATTTCCATCGTGGACCGTAAATGTGCAGATTATGAATGAAGAGGAAGCGCGTAATTACCACATTAATCCGTTTGACCTAACGAAGGTGTGGCCGCACAGCGACTTTCCATTAATTGAAGTAGGGCAGTTGGAGTTAAACCGTAATGTTGATAACTACTTTGCAGAAACTGAGCAAGCCGCGTTCGCGCCGAGCAATTTGGTACCGGGTATTGGTGCGTCGCCAGACAGAATGCTTCAAGCGCGACTAATTGGATATCAAGATGCGCACAGATACCGCATTGGTGCAAACTACAACCAAATACCGGTAAACGCGCCTCGTTGTCCAGTGCACAACTATCAACGAGATGGAGCCTTTGCGGGAATTAACCCAGCACTTGCAGGAAGTGGAGCCAACTTCTATCCAAATAATCGCGCGCGAGTTGGTGAACCGGCTGAAGCACCAGAGGTTCAAGAGCCGCCTATGCCGCTAGAGCAAGACGCATGGTTAGATATTTACGATAACCGTGACGAAGATAACTACTCACAGGCCGGTGACCTTTACCGCATTATGAGTGAAGATCAAAAACAGCAGCTGGTGAATAATATTGCTGACGGCCTAAGCCAAGCAACGCAAGACGTTCAAGAAGCGATGTTCGTGCAATACGACCTAGCTGATAGCGACTATGGCGAACGGGTAAGAAAGGCGGTAGCCAGCAAATAGAGTAAATGGGGTCAGAGTACTTTATTAAAATGTACTCTGACCCCTTTTTTACTGGGTAGCGACTAGGGCGTAAACGTGCAAGCGAATGGCCTGAAGTGCGCGTTCTTTCCAGTTACTGTCAGCTAGGCGGTTGCTGATGTTATGCTGACTTAAAGTGATATAACCATGACTTAGCGCCCACAACTGCATAGCCATGTTCTGTTTGTCATCAGTAGAAAGGTCTTTTTTAATTAGCGTCGTGGTGAGTGTAGTGAAGGTGTTGAAAGCTTTTTCACTTACTTTAGCGGAGTCATCACACGGCGTATAACCCTTTAAATTTGAAGAGAAAATAAGCTGGTAGTGAGCCGCATGGGCTTCTGAAAACGTTAAAATACGCTCGCAGCCGTTAATGACTTTCTCTGCTGGAGTATTGCCATCTGATGCCAATATTTCACGCTCTATCAATTCAAACCCTTCAATATAAAGCGCATCTAAAATACCCTGCTTACCTTTAAAGTGACTATAGATACCAATTGTGGACATACCGGCGCCTTTAGCGATGGCGCGAACACTCAGTGCGTTAGTGCCGCCTTTTAGAAATAGCGCAGAAGCGGCATCTAAGATTTTTTCTCGCGTATCTTTTTTCATTTAGTCATCATTTGTATGTTGCGCAATACAACAACGGTATGAAAAGTGATTTATAACGTTGTTATACTTCTTGTTTTACGTTTAACCTGCTGGTTAACAGGTCTTTTATAACAACACTATAGACGACAAATGATGTATTTACCTTTTCTCTAAGTAAGTATTGTTAGCACACAGAATCACGTTGTCACGATGCCGCAACAACACGTTGACTCACACATACTGATTAAAATAATTGGTGACCTTAGGCCATAAATGCTGACATTTACGGGAGAAAAACTTCATGTGACCTATTTCTTTTACGTTGTAGGCCTGTGGATCTAGCTCCTCAACTTCTGCTTCCATATTGGGGAAAACGCTAATCATATCGTGAACGTTATGAATATTAGCAATATCGTCGTCATTGGCGAGCAGCCATTTAGAAGGTATCTGAATGGTGTCGTAGTGATGCTCGTTAACATCACTGCCAAAGCCTGTTTTTACGTAGCCTTTACCGTTACACCATTTTTGCCACTGACGGGCCACTTTTTTAGGTAGTGGCTCTCCCATGCCGACCCACTGAGATTTAGTATGGCCGAACAGTAAATTACTCACGGGAATGTAGAAATTCATGAAGAAATGGGCTTTTAGCAAATAGCTTTTACGCATGTTTCTGAGACTGCCCGAAGAGCTACCAAAATTACAAAAGGCAGTAAGGTCGTGCACATTATGCATTAAACCCAGCAGCTGACCACCAGCACTATGACCGACAAGAAAGTAGGGGACGTTAGGGAAATGAATTTTCAATGTCTCTAGCACCGCTGGCATATCTTGCTCGCCCCATGTTACCAACGACGCATCGCTTTCTTTAACGCTGCTTTTTACCGAACCGCCAATACCTCTGTTATCGAAGGTGATAACACCAAAGCCTTGTTCACATAAATAGGCGGCAAAAGCGCTGTAGAATTGCCGTTTTATACCTGTTGCAGGGCCAATCATAACTGCAGCTTTAGCGGGGGAATGTGGAGTGAAAAGTGAAGCTGCTAGATGAGTACCATCTTCACAGGTTACTTGAATGTCCTTTGTCATCGTCTTGCTCACAAGGCATACCTTAGTTTTCGTTACGCTTCTGGTCATACCAGTAAAGCGCCGATTGTTAAGATTTGCAATAGTACGACTATTTCAATTTCTGATAATTACACATGTTGAACGCAAGTCGCGATTTTCATGTTTTTATGCGCGTGCTTTTGCCGTCTTAACCCAATGCTCAATAGGAGCCGGTTTTCCAAATAAATATCCTTGGAAAATATTGAAACCCATGTCTTTAAGTACACGCAGCTGCGCCTGTGTTTCTACCCCTTCGGCAATGGTCTGCATGTCTAGACTCTTAGCGAGGTCTAGAGTCATCTTAACAATCTTGCGATGTCGTTCAGACGTTTCTACTCTTTCTACAAACTCTCTATCTACCTTTATAACGCTAGCAGACATATCAATAAGCTGGGAAAGTGATGCGTGACCAGTGCCGAAGTCGTCAATAATAATGGTTGCTCCTACATTGGCTAACGACGTTAGGCGTCGCTTAGTCTCGTAATGGCTGGCTAATACAGACGTCTCTGTTAGCTCTAATTTAAGGCGTGCTCCAAGCTCAGGGCTCTCTGAGAAGCGACGTAATAGCTTTTCATAAAAGAGGTCGCTAAGTAATTCTGGCCCCGATAAGTTAATCGCTAGGGGGACCTTGGGTAGGTTGCTAGGCCACTTGTCTAAAAGTGCCAAGGTGCCATCGATAATTTTTTGTGTGAACAGTACTTCCCATTTGTTTTCTTCCACCAAAGGCAGAAACTGAAAGGGTTGAAGAACGGTACCAGACTTTGGCTCTTTCAATCTTGCCAGCACTTCGTAGCCCACCGTAACGCCATGGAGCGACACCTGAGGCTGCAAATACAAAGCAAGACACCCATTATCAAGAAGGGCCTTTACCTTATCTTTTTGTTGCGTATTTTCTCGAATAGTTTTCACCGTATTGATACTAAATGAGATGTACGGCGCGAATTCATCGCTTTGGCTTAGCGCTATTGCGCAGCACTCGGCGGCCGCATCTAAACTAATTTCACGACTGGCATGATAATGCCCCGCTCGCCATTTCAGCATATGCTCTACAGTGCCTCGCGCTGAGTTGATAACCATGCTGGTGGGCAATCGACGCTCAAGATAATGTTCTATACTTTGTGTTGAAAGATGTTTGCCGTTTACGGTAAATAAGAATTTAGCGCCAGGGAATTGATATACCGAGACATCATTTGTAAATTCGCTTTGTAAAAGTGACGCTACGCTTAAAAGCAGCTGATCACCTTGACTGTAACCGTATTGCAGGTTTACTTCTCTGAGGTTAGCCAGTTTCAGCAGAACAATATGTCGATTTAAAATACTCTCGCTCGACTCCGCTATTTTCCAAAAGTGATGGTTTTTCAGTCCCGTTAGTTCATTAAAATAGTGCTTCTCATACTGCTGCTTCTTGAATGCATCAAACTCCATCAAGCTTTTCTTATTGGCGGATATATCATGGCAGTGGATAAGTTGTTTTTTGTGATGCTCAAGGCTAGCAGGTTGAAGCTTAAATTCTCGTTCGGGTGCGTTAAAAATGGAAGCGTGTTGATTTACGCCCTTTGTAATGGGGTGAGATAAAGAGAAGAGATCTTGAATATATTCACTCTCTGGCCGGTACTTTTTGACTAGCGCTCTTGCAGCCTTGTTAGCCTGAATTATGCGCCCTTGTTCGTCACAAAAGAAAGACGGTGTACCACCATTGTTAAAAATTTCCTGATAACGGCTAACAAGTTTATTAAGCTTTTTGCTTTGTAATAAATTGTGCTCAGACTGTTTTTCTAATGACGACATGACCCGCAGTACAGCCATTGGAATGCAGAAATTGAAAAACAGGAAAATTAACGATGCTAAATACGTGTGGGTATCCGGCAATGTAATATCAATGCCGAACAAAGGAGATACTTGCGTATTGTTCAGCAGTGAATAATACGGAATGAGATTGAATAGCATGGTCGCAATGGATGCTTTCACCCCATACAAAACTCGAACAATAATAGGCAGCGTAAACAGCAAAAGTAAGCCATAACGCGCCGATTCTAAGTCTATTGTGAAGAAGAGTATGCACAGGGAAGCTCCAACTACCGCTAAGACTAAGCAAGCAGAAGCGATCTTTATATGCTTCAAGCCTATCGAAAGTGTGGCGAAGAGAAAGGCAGTGAAGCCCAGCGTTAAGTACATAACATAATAAAGTTCCTGTACATACGCAGTATATGAAGAGTGCGCCACGATGGCCGAGGTAAGGACAACGCCAATGAGCAGAATAGTGCGCAGCACACTGAGGCGCCACACGTCAGCATCGGTGGTTCTTAGGTTATCTTCATCAACTAAAAGATAGTGTTTTAAAATTCTTATTGTTCGAGAAATCACTAGTAAACCGCTGACGTTTAAATAAGTTCAATACTAGAGTGTTGCAAATAATTCACCGGAGTGAATGGTTTAATATAACCCTTTGCTAATGTTAGTGGTAGCAATAAACATAGTCATAACACTAATATATTCAATATGATAAAAAAAGGAGAGGGAAGTTTCCTTACTAATTAACAATAAGGAAACGTCTTAATTGATTGAGCTTAGTGCGCAGGGCCTTATACCGATAAAGTGAATACTTTAGAATTACGCTGGAAATTATATAGCTCTTTCTTCACGGCAGGTAGCGCACTTATGTCAGCAGGTTCAAACCCTTGCTCTAAAAACCAGTGTGCGGTAACTGTGGTCAGTACAAAAATGCTGTTAATACCGGCTTCTTTAGCACGGGCGCGCACTTCATCTAAAATCCGTTCGCCACGGTTTTTGCCTCGATAGTCTTGATGGGTTGCCACGCAGGCTAACTCGGCACAGCCGTCTTCAGGGTATAAATACAAGGCTGCACAGGCGATGATCATGCCGTCGCGCACTATCACTATAAACTGGTTAATTTCGTTCTCTAGACGCTCACGAGAACGCTTTACCAATACGCCACTTTCTTCTAGTGGTTTTATCAGCTTTAAGATACCGCCCACATCTTCGATGGTCGCTGCACGCAGTTGTTCATAATGATGTTCCATTACTAGCGAGCCCGTACCGTCGCGAGTGAACAGCTCTTGAAGCAAGGCACCGTCCTTTTCAAAGCTGATGCAGTGGGCACGAGGCACGCCGGCAGCAACGCTGGTGGTAAGGGCACTTAACACCGTATCTTCGGTGGTAATGTCGCCTGCCATGATAAGCTGTTCTAATTGAGGGCGTTCAATGGTGCGAAGTAAACGACCTTCGCGGTTGTATACACCATCAAAATTCGAAAATACGATCAGCTTGTCAGCTTTAAGGGCTATAGCCGCCTGCGTAGCTACATCTTCGTGAGACAAGTTAAACACTTCTCCTGTTGATGAATAGCCCATAGGCGATAGCAGCACAATTGAGCCATCGTTTAAGTGGTCGTTAATGCCGGTCGTATCAATACGGCGCACTAAACCAGTGTTTTCAAAATCAACGCCGCCTCGCACGCCCATTGGTTTGGCAACGACTAAGTTGCCAGAGCACACGCGTATTTGCGAGCCATGCATAGGCGAGTTTGGAAGCCCCATAGTCAATAAGGCTTCTACCTGAGAGCGTACCGAGCCGGCGGCATCTTTAACGCACTCAAGGGTTTGTTTGTCGGTAATGCGTACACCGCTGTCAAAGCGACCTTCGATGTTGCGAAGGGCAACGCGCTGATCAATCTGTGGGCGGGCACCGTGCACTACGACCACGCGCACGCCTAAGCTGTTAAGCAGGGCAATGTCGTGAATAATATTAGGGAAATTAGGATGTTCGATGGCTTCGCCACCGAACATCAATACGAAGGTCTTTCCCTGGTGAGCATTAATATAGGGCAGTGAACTGCGAAACAGTTTTATGCCGTCATGATGCGCTAATACCATCTAAGCAGTTCCTTGTCGCTACCCTTGCTTATCCAAGTCTTCCAGCTCTTGATACAGTGCTTTCGTCACGGTTTCTTTGCTGGTGCCGCCCAAGATATTGCGTTGATTCACGCCGTACTCTAGCTGTAGTACCGGGTATACGTCGTCTTCAATTTTATCGCAAATAGCCTGCATGTCGCTTAGTGGTAAATCTTCAATGGCACAGCCTTTGTCGATGGCCTGAAGCACAACGCGTCCTGCAATATCGTGGCCTGTTCTAAACGGTACACCTTTACCTACCAGATAATCGGCAAGCTCAGTGGCGTTAGAGAACCCTTGGGTTGCCGCAACGCGGCAGCGCTCTTCGTTTAACTGCAGTGAATCAAGCACTTCGCTGGCAATACATAAACAAATATGCCACTGGTTCACGGTGTCGATAGCGCCTTCTTTGTCTTCTTGCATGTCTTTGTTGTACGCAAGAGGAAGGCCTTTCATGGTAACCAATAGTGCCTGCAAAGAACCAAACACACGGCCACATTTGCCGCGCATTAACTCTAGTGCATCTGGGTTTTTCTTCTGCGGCATAAGCGATGAACCAGAGGTTACACTATCGCCAAGCTGTAAGAATCCTGCTTCGCCAGAGTTATAGAAAATCATGTCTTCGGCAAGACGTGACAAGTGCATCATGCTAGTGCTGGCTACAAATAAAAGCTCTAGCACAAAGTCTCTGTCAGACACTGCGTCTAGGCTGTTTAGGCATGGAGAATCAAAACCCAGTTCTTCAGCAATGGCGTGACGGTCTACAGGGAAAGTAGTACCTGCCAATGCGCCTGAACCTAAAGGGCACTGGTTCATGCGTACTTTCAAGTCGTCTAAACGGCTTAAGTCACGCTTTAGCATTTCAACGTAAGCCAAGCACCAGTGTGCAAAGTGAATAGGCTGTGCACGCTGTAAGTGGGTGTAACCTGGGATTATCGCTTCTTGATGACGGCTAGCGGCATTAAGAAGCGACTTTATTACACCTAAAACATCAGCGCGAAGTGAGGCAATATGTTCACGTACCCACAGACGAAAGTCGGTGGCAACCTGATCGTTTCGGCTACGCCCGGTATGAAGCTTACGACCAATGTCGCCAAGCTTCTCTATAAGCGCAGCTTCAACAAAGCTGTGAATGTCTTCTTCGCTAGAGGCGTTAAAGTCTAATTCACCTGCATCAGCTTTCGCTTTTAACTCGCTCAATGCAGACTCAAGCTGGGCTTGTTCATCAACGGTCAATACGCCTGCTTTTTGCAGCGCACGCGACCAACTGATAGAGCCTTGAATATCTTGGCTTGCCATAACTTGGTCAAACGGCAGCGAGTCGTTAACCTGTTTAAACATACTACTTGCACCGGATTCAAACCGGCCACCCCACAACGCCATGTGATGCTCCTTAAATGCTGTTCTGATTTAAGCTTTACTTTTGTAGGTAAAGCTTATTGTTCACCTTGTTTTTTCAGTGCTTCAATACGGCTTGAAAGGCTGAACAGGCGGATAAAGCCTTCAGCGTGCTTCTGGTCGTAAACATCGTCAGCACCAAAGGTGGCAAAGTCTTCAGAGTAAAGGCTGTTCGGCGATTTACGCTGGGTAACCGTAGCTTGGCCTTTATAAAGCTTAACCACGATATCGCCTGTCACTTTCTTAGCAAAAGACGCAGCGCCAGCAAGCAATGCATCGTTAAGGGCAGTGAACCAACGGCCGTCGTACATCACGTGTGAGAACTCAAGACCAATCTGCTCACGGTATTTAAGCGCAGCTTTATCTAGCACCATAGTTTCTAGGGCTTTATACGCTTTAAGCAGTACGGTGCCTCCTGGGGTTTCATAACAGCCGCGTGACTTCATACCTACAAGGCGGTTCTCAACAATGTCGATACGTCCAACACCATGCGCCGCAGCAACAGTATTAAGTTTAACTAGCGCTTGATACGGCGAGAGTGCCTCACCATCAACATGAGTCAGTTTACCTTCGTCAAAAGACAGGGTTACGCGCTCTGGAGTATCAGGTGCATCTTCAGGATCAACGGTCATGGTCCACACTTGCTTGGTAGGCTCTTGCCATGGATCTTCAAGCTCGCCACCTTCGTGTGAAATGTGCCATGCGTTTGCATCGCGGCTGTAAATTTTGGTTGCTGACGCCGTGGTTGGAATATTGCGCTCAGCTAGATAAGCCAATAAGTCTTCACGGCTTACCATGTCCCACTCACGCCATGGCGCGATTACCGTAAGGTCTGGGGCTAGAGCAGCAAAGGTACTTTCAAAGCGGACCTGGTCGTTACCTTTACCCGTACAGCCGTGGCATAGTGCGTCGGCACCTACTTTGCGCGCAATCTCAACTTGCGCTTTGGCGATAACCGGACGTGCCATTGACGTACCCAGTAGATATTCACCTTCGTAAACCGCACCGGTAGTGATAGTTGGGAAGATATATTCGCTTACGAACTCTTCTTTCAAATCAACAATGTGGCATTCGCTTGCGCCAGATGCGATAGCTTTTTCATGAAGACCTTCTAGTTCTTCATCACCTTGACCCACATCTGCTGCAAATGCGACAACTTCACAGCTATAGTTTTCTTTAAGCCATGGAATGATGGCTGATGTATCAAGCCCGCCTGAATAGGCCAGCACGATTTTTTTAACGTTTTGCATCTAAATAATCCTTCTAAGCGTCTTTTTAGGCGTCTTTTTAAGCGTTAAGTAATTGGGTAAGAATGGCGTTTTGGCCATGCATTCTATTTTCGGCTTGCTGCATTAATAGCGATTTATCGCTATCAATCAACGAGCCCGTAATTTCTAAATCGCGATGGGCAGGTTGGCAGTGCATAACGTAGCTAGCACCGGTTGCTTCCATCAACGCTTCGTTCACCTGATAAGGCATGAACTTTTCTTTGATCACTTCAAGTGGCGTCTCGTCACCCATTGAAAGCCATGTATCTGCATAGATAACGTCTGCGCCGTTAGCAGCACTAAGCTCTGTGCTTTCAACAATCGATACACCCGTTTTCTCGGCAATCGCTTTGGCTTGCGCCACAATTTCAGGTGCCGCTTCGTGCCCCTCTGGCGTGACTACAACTTGGTTGCAACCTAGAAGCGCCCCAACAATTAACAGAGAATGAGTTACATTGTTGCCGTCGCCTACATAGGCCATGGTAAGACCTTCGGTTTTGCCGAAGCGTTCAAACATTGTAAGGTAGTCGGCAAGGCCTTGGCATGGGTGGTACTTATCGCACAGCGCGTTGATAACCGGCACGTTTGCCGCCTTAGAAAAGGTTTCTAGCGTATCGTGAGAAAATACGCGAGCGACTATGGCGTCAGCCCAGCACGCAAGGTTAGCGGCGGTGTCTACTGCGTCTTCACGGCCGGCTAATTTGCCCGACTGCACATCTAAATACACCATGTGGCCGCCAAGCTTGTTGATACCAATATCGAAGCTAACGCGGGTTCGCAAAGACGGCTTTTCAAACAGGGCAACAATTGACTTCCCCGCAAGCACGTTGCTGTAACTTGCTGGGGCTTGTTTAATTTCTACAGCCAATTGCAGCAAGTTTTTCATTGCGTCGGGTGTCCAGTCTGCAAAGGTTAGTAGGTCCTGTTTCATTGTACTTCTCCGGCATTGCCTTTCGTAAAGTCTGTGTGGGGTAAATCAGCGTTTTTTGACGGTGTATTTGTCAGGGCTGAGGGCAGTATTTGCGTGCCCGTTTTCTTATTTAAAATGTCGTTGATGTCGGCGGCCCAACTCGCGATGTAAACTGCGCGGCCTAAATTCTCTGCAGACGCGAGTGCCGCATCCACTTTTACTTTCATCCCGTCGGTGATAACGCCTTCATCTGCGTACTTCGATATGCTTGCTGCGTTAAGTTCGCTAATAAGCAATTTGTCGCCATCAAGCACACCGTCAACATTGGAAAGGAGTAAAAGTTCAGCGTTAAGAAGCTCGGCAATAACCGTTGCGGCTTGGTCGGCGTTTACATTTAGTAATCTGCCTTGTGGGCTTGAACCAATAGAACTGATAACCGGTAGTGTTGACTGGGCTAATACGCTTTTTAGAAATGATGCGTCTGCTGTCGACGGCACGCCCACGGCACCATACTGGTCAGCTAGAGGTTCACACACCACCATATTACCGTCTAACAACGACAAACCAACAGGGGTTAAGCCTGAAGCCAAAGCCGCTGCGCATAGCTGCTTATTGGCAGAGCCTGCGAGGGCTCCACAGATATAAGGCATATGTTCATCGGGCGTAACCCGAAGGCCATCTATTTTTGTGCTTTGAAGACCAAGACTCGCCATTAGCGTTTCCACTAATGGTCCGCCTCCGTGAACCACTACGACGGGGCGTGTGGCCTGCACGTCTTTTACGCTTAGAAATAAACGTGTAATTGCGGCGGTGTCGTCGAGTAATGCACCGCCAACTTTAATTACAATTGGTGAAACACTCATAGTACTAACCCTGTCTCTACTGGTTGTTTCGTCATTATGTTAAGGCACTGTATTGCCTGAGAGGCAGCACCTTTCATTACGTTGTCGATTGCAGCGGTAATCACTGCGTATCCAGATGCTTCATCTAATTTCCAGTGCAGATCAACAAATGGGGTATGAGCAACGTCATCAATTTTTGGAAAACTCTTGCGCAAACGCACAATGGGTTTATCAGCATAGGCGTCAGTGTACGCTTGTTCAAGTTGTGCGCTGGTGGTACCAGCTTTAACCTTAACGGTTACGGTCGCCAAAATTCCTCTTTTAAAATTACCTAAGTGCGGCGTAAAGATAACGGGGGTACCCAAGTAAGCTTCAATTTCAGGGGTATGGCGGTGACCTAGCACGCCATATGCCTGCAGGCTAACTTCAAAAAAACTTGTGGTTAGGCTGGCTTTCCTACCTGCACCCGATACGCCGGAAACAGCGTTAATTACAGGGCGTACGCTTTCATCTAGTAAATTGTTGTGAGCAAGAGGTTTAAGTGCACTAAGGCTCGCAGTGGGATAGCAACCCGGCACAGCGATAACGTCGGCAGAGGCAATTTGCGCTTCGTGCCACTCGGCAAGGCCGTAAACAGCTTGAGCCAAGCTTTGCTCTTGCGTATGTGGAAAGCCGTAGAACTGTTCGAAGACATTCGTGTCTTTTAGCCTGAATGCACCCGACAAATCGAGCACTTTGGCTTTGCCCGAAGATAGGACAGGCATCCAGTCGTGGCTCGCCTCGTGAGGAGTGGCAAGAAAGATAAAATCGACACCGTCAGCCATTTCTTTTAATGCCGCATCCGAAATAGGCGTCAGTGTGGCATTAACGTGAGCCAAGTTGCCGTGAAGCTCTGCAATATTTTTACTCGCATCGCTACTATTCTCAGATACGTAAGTCCCCGCTAATGCAAGTTTAGGGTGCTGAATAACTAACTGAACAAGTTGTGCCCCTGTGTAACCACTGGCACCAATAATCGAAACGCTGTACATAATCAAAAATTCAATAAAAGGAGAAAAAAAACACTTTTTACCTTTGTAAACTGGTTGGGCGTAAATCCTTGCCTAACCGCTACCACATTACAAAGGTAAAAAGTGTGCTACCGCAAAAGCATAGAAAGGCGCACGCATCGTCGTACGCTATGCATCGTGTAGCCAGCCAGGGGAGAGGTAAACTCTTTATCGTTGCCAGTGGTTGAACCAACAACGCGAGTTGGTTGTGTCATCATCAATTCCTATCAAGTCGCAACTCAAAATTATGAGTTGGATGCTTTAACCGTCGACTAGTGTATCTAATCTGAATTTTTATGCAATAAAAATGTATAAATATTTTATTGGGTGGTTGCGGCGACTACGCCACAAAAAATATAACTAATAATATATTTATAGTTGTGACAGTAAGTTGACAAGTTACGCAATAGAACTGAATATTTATACTCACTGTATGGCATGGTTGAGTGGAAATGTTTACCAGTAATGCACGTCGTTCATCATTAATGCGTGATATGACTAGTTACAGTGTCTAACCATGCAAAGCTGGTAAATTGTTACCGTATGTCGACAGTGGCCGTGAGTATTGGTTGTTAGGATTAACTCGGAAAATAAAATGGGCAAACTTACCTTGGCGCTTGTTGCGCACGATCATAAAAAGCCTGAGCTACTTGCTTGGGTTAAGCAGCACATTGATGTGCTCAAACAGTGTAATTTAGTGGGAACAGGCACAACAGGCGGTTTAATTGCCAATGAAACGGGGCTAGAAGTTACGCGCTACAAAAGTGGCCCGCTTGGTGGCGACCAGCAGATAGGAGCACTTATCGCTGAGAACAAGCTAGATGCACTTTTCTTTTTCTGGGATCCGCTAAACCCAGCGCCTCACGACCCTGATGTTAAAGCGCTGCTACGACTGTGTTCGGTATGGAATGTGCCAGTCGCCTGCACACCCGCCACAGCTGACCTAGTAATAACGTCGCCGCTTTTTCTGTCACCCGACTACAAGCCAGTTAAACCGAATTTTTAAGATTGGTTAAATCAACGGCCTTGTAGTTTGGTGGGCAGAAGCTGGTCTTTAGGTTAATTGAAACCTCGTTGAACGAACTGGTAGGCAGCATCTGCTGCCTTGTTGGTTATTCCGGCGGTTATATCATCAGTCTGAATAGATGCGGTGGCATCACTCGCCTGCGTTTGTGGCGCACCTGAAATGTTAGCACTTACCTTACTGTCGATGCTTGGATTGCTAAAAACTGACGCGAGTAAAGACTGCCCCATCGACCACATATTGTTTGAGATGCTTTGTCCTGTCACATTCTCTACGGTCAAATCGATAGCGTTATACATTAATCCGCCTATTCCGCCATATAAAAAACTTCCCGCCAAGCTTGCTGCCGCGGCCGTGTGATTTGACGTGGTTGCTTCATAAATATCCGAAACTATGGGTAGGTGATTTGCAATATTTAACGCATCAAATCCGTCTTTAAGATCAAGCCCATCGTCTCCGAAAGCGCCGGAATACAAATTATCGAAGAGTGTTGGAGTAGTATCACTTTGATTATTGGTGGCCGTGTTGCTATCACCATTTCCCAGAACGCTAGTAGTAGCATTTACGGGCGTTTCATTGTTGGTAGCTAGCGATTGAAATACATTGTTTTGCAATGTATTTAACAGCGTGCCTTGCATGGTGGCAATTGCATCATCCGATAAAACCCCATTGACGCTACTCGTACCAGAAAGCAAAGATAATGCGCCTTGAACATCGCTGGCTGTGCCGGTAAGCATATTAGATTGTGTTGAGAGATTAGCTTCGCCTGATATTTTGCTGTCGATTGCATCAGCTTCATTCGGTTGATTCTCTATTGCGAGTAACGATGCGAACAAAGACGGCAAAGACTGGCCGCTGGTTGCCGCTTCATTGGCTACTTCTGTTGAATTTGACGATTTATTTTCAATGTCAGCAGTATGTAAACCAAATTTTGAAAGTAGTGCGCTGACGCCATTTTCAGCAGTGTTAGTTGTTGTATTTTCTAAGGCCATAACATCCCCTACCCGCAGGCATATATTTGATTTGTAAAGGTTTTGCAAATAAGTCAAGTGAACGAGATTTCTTTTAATTTGTTCGTTTACACTTGCTCCTGTTAGGTCATGGATGGCACTTAATTTACACACTGCATAAAAATTAACACTGAGCAATGTCATGAAAGTTCGATGCCATATACACACACTAATCGCAATCTTTACACTTGGTGGTTGTGCCCAAACACTTACTGACGAAGAACAAGTGGTTCAAAGTAGTCCTACCAACCCAAATGTGTCGCAACGCGCTGTAAAGCCTGTTGAGGAAGAGCCGTCGCCTGGCGATCCCCGTTACTCACCCCCTAGGATGGAGCCAACGTCGACCTTGCATGTACCCACGGGTTCGCTATTTAATCCTGAACATTCTGTAGGGCTTTATGAACGCCACGCAAGCTTCAAAGTGGGCGACATGATTCTAGTTAAGCTTGAAGAACAGACGCAGTCGGAGAAGTCGCTCGATTTTAATACAGACAAAAACACATCCTTTGATTTGTCTCCCGTCACACTAAAAGTGGGGGGAATTCGAATTGACGAAGATGACGTTGAGGTGGAGCACGAACAGGACAGTGAGTTCGCCAGCTCTGCTAAAACTAAGCAGTCAAATTCGATGAGTGGCAGCATTACCGTGTATGTTACGGGAATAACGCCAGCAGGGAATTTACTGGTAACGGGTGAAAAGTGGATAACGATGAACAGAGGAAAAGAGTACATTCGCTTTTCAGGAGAGGTCAGAAAAAAAGATGTGGATGAAAGTAATACCGTATTGTCTTCAAAAGTCGGCAACGCGTTAATTGAGTATAGCGGTACGGGTGAGCTGCAAGATAATCAGCAGCGAACGGTGATTGGCAAGCTGTTTTCAATATTTGGATAAGCGCGATGAAAGGCACTATTTTGCCAAGCTTACGCATCAGTCTTACTGCTTTGCTGGTACTACTTCCTTCTTTGGTTACACAGCACGCACGGGCTCAATGGGTACAGGGTGAAGCTACAATGGCACTCGCTGGCGCAGAACTTAGCGACGTGAGAACCAGCGCCATACAAAATGCCATTGCTGACGCGGCTTTTCGCAGTGGCAGTACCATTTCCGCGCAGGATATCACGGTAGACGGGCTACTCCTTTCCAGCAAAGCCGAAATTCGTTCTCAGGGCAGAGTTCAAAGAGTAGAGATCATAAGCGAAACACTCAAAGACGACGCGCTTACAGTGGTGGTGAATGTAAACATTACGCCTCTGTTCAATTGCACTAACAACGGACTTGCCCATCGCATTTTAGTGACAGAATTTCCTTTAACATCACCCCAACAGGCCGCGACTGGCATGCTCTATTCATTTGGCAGTCACGTGTCTCAACGATTTGCTCAGCAACTCAACGGTCTTTATCAAAGTGGAGATGTAAGCCAGATTCCTGTTTCTCTTATTAACGCTAACACCTGGTTAACCTCCAGTCTGTCAGACATTGATTTAACGGCTATGTCGACCTTTCTGCGAAGTGAATATGGGCAGCAGTTCGTGGTATTCGGGTTTGTAAAGGACATTTCTCTTTTCGAACAGGTGTCGCAGGCTACCTCGGTATTTGAAACTGATGGTGTCGCGCTTCGCCGGAATTTTACCGTTCAGGTTTACGTGCTCGACACTTTCAAAGCCAAGGTGATTTTTAATGATAGCTATCACAGCGAGGCCGATTGGCCCTTTTCTCAACATTATTCGGTGGATATGAGCAACAGCTTGTTGTGGCGCAGTGATTTTGGGCGCATGGTCCTCAATACGGTACACGCTGCTATTACTGACATTCACGCGGCACTTCAGTGCGAAACGACTTATGCGCAGGTCATTGATATCTCGCCTGACTACATTGCTATAGATCTGGGTAAAAATAGTGGGTTAGCCGTGGGCGATGAGTTTTCATTGGTTAAGCAACGGGCGCTGCCTGCGTTGGGCTTATCAAGAAAGCCGGGACTGTTTTCAACGAAGACTTTGACTTTGCAGGTGTACGAAGTTTCTGATGACGTCAGCTTGCTTAAAGCGGAGTCAGGTAGTGATAGCGTACATATTGGTGATTTTGTCACGCCGTTAACTCTCTCGGCGAAACGTAGTTTAAAAGAAAGTCAGCAGGTTGAAAGCCAGCCATAAAAAAGGCTGGCCAAGGCCAGCACTTTTTACGGTGGGTTAGGGTGTTACTGAATACTAAGAACGCAGTAAGTCACGTAGCTTTCGACCTTCTTCGCGCTGCGCTTTTAACTCAGCTTGCTGTTCAGGCGTTAGTACTGCAAACATGGCCTGGCGCTGTTTGGCCTTTTCAACACCAGCACTGACAAGGTCGTCTTTGTACTGGGCAACAAGAGCGTTCCAAGAGTCTTGTGAGAAAGACGAGCTTCTAATCAGATCGCGCTGGGCTTCCTTGAAGCTTCGCAACGTTTCTCTATTGGCTTTGGATGTATCCTTGAATGATTCACGAAGTTCAGCAAGATTTGCCAGCTGATCATCGGTCAGGTCAATGCCTTTAAACGGCGTGCCATCCCGCTGGTGATCTCTGTCGCCTCTTTCACCTTTACCGTGACCACGGAATTTTTTGCCTTTGCCTTCATCATCCATACGTTTTGCAAATTGTGACTTTTGCTCGTCAGACGCGTTGCGTCGCTTATCGCCTCTCGCCGCTCTTTTTTGATCTCTACTTTCTTCGCGTGCCAAGACTTTCGCTTGCTGCTCTTCACTTAGCACGTTAAAAATATTGTGGCGTAGTTGCGCAAGCGCAAAGTGTTTCGACTCACGCTCTTCAAGTTGAGTTTGTATAAAGGTGCTGATTTGTGCCTCAGAAGCAGTTTCAAAATCGAAACTTGGCTTCTCACTATCGTGATTTTCAGGTCGAGGGTTAGCGTCTTTAAATGCGCTTATGAGTGTTTTTATCTCTTCGCGTTGTGCGTCGCTTAAGCTTAAACCGCGAAGGTGTTTAACAATTTCTTTAACCGGTTCGTGGTGACGCATACCAGGGCCTGCTGGCTGAGCCAACGCAAGTCCACCTAAGCTAATCGCCGCTACAGTTGCACTAGCAATTAATAACTTTTTCATTGTCGTCTCCTTTTTGTTCGGACACGTTAATCCTAGCGTGATAAATACAAAAAGCAGTCAACACACTGTAAAGCTTCTGTAAAGGTGATGCCGTTTTGTAATTGTAAAGGTCTGAAAAGATATAGTATGCGTTTGTCAGTGTTTTTCGTTTAATTTAGACAAGACTCACCACAAGCGCAGGTTGAAGTTTATAAAAATTACAGGCACTTTCATGAATCAAAGGTCAGCAGTTCCAACCGTTAAAGAGTTTAATACCATGAGTTCAGATTTTCATTTGCAGTCTATCCTTGTTATTGATGATGACCTTGAGCTAACTGAAATGCTCTCCACGTACCTGTCGAGTATGGGTTATCAAGTGCAAGTGCGTAACGACGGCGAAGAAGGGTTATCTGAAGCTGTATCTGGACGACATTACGATCTTATTTTATTGGATGTGATGATGCCAAAGATGGATGGCTTCGATGTGTTGAAAAAACTTCGTGTCAGCCATAGCACGCCTGTACTTATGTTGACAGCAAGAGGCGATGATTACGACCGCATTTTAGGTCTGGAAATGGGCGCCGATGATTATTTACCGAAACCGTTTAACCATCGTGAGCTGGTGGCGCGAATAAAAGCGATTGTGCGTCGTCATAATCTTTCCTCAACGGGAGGAGCGGTGGAACAAGATTTATTTGTGAATGGCATCTTTTTAAGCCCAAGTAGCCAGCTCGCTAAAGTAGACGATGTGGAATTAACGCTAACCACAACTGAGTTTTTAATTTTGCGCTTACTAATGCTAAATGCCGCTCAGCGGGTAACGAAAGAAGAAATAAGCTTAAAGATACTCGGCAAGCCACTGCAAGCTTTTGACAGAAGCATTGATATGCATGTTAGCAATCTGCGAAAGAAAATCAGTGCAGTAGCCGTAGATGAAAAAATAAAAACCATCCGCGGAGTAGGGTACATGTTAATTGTTGGAAGCCATTAATGGTAAAACTGTTACGCAGCATCAGCCCAACGCGGGCCATCATGGGCCGTTTGTTTCTGTGGTTTTGGGCCACGTTCATTGTTACATCGCTTTTGGCCATTTGGGGAAGTCGCCTCTTTTTTGAAGACCTTCAAGTTGTGCAAATAAAGCCTCGCGAAATAGAAGATTTAAATCAAGCCATTGAGCGGATGCAGCGTGGGCGCTTTCAGGACCTACCGTTACATGAGACGCTAGATCGCAATTCACGTGGCGTGAGAGGTCGACTGGTTGCGGTAGATATTCGCGACAACCGCCTTATTTCAGGTGGAGGCCCTCCGCTTCGTGACAACGATAAAGAAGATTTACTGCGTTTGGTAAATCAAACCTCCCCGATTGCAGTAAAGCGCGGCGCATTCAAAATTCTCGGCCCGGTTTTCTTCGAGCGAGACAATTCACGCTTTGCGCTTTTTGCGGTAAAGCTAGATATGCCCGAAAAGCAAACTCCTCCGGTTCTGCTGTTTTTGGCGATTGCACTTATTACTACCACGCTTTTGAGCTGGCTATTTGCTAAAACGCTGACCAACCCTATTTTGCACATTCAGGGTTCAGCAAAACGTTTAGCAAGCGGCGACTGGCAAACGCGGGTGGGCAAGGCTGCCAAGCGTCAGGATGAGTTAGGTCAGTTGGCGCGCGATTTCAATAAAATGGCTGAACAGCTCGAATCAATGTGGGGCGCACAAAAGCGATTATTGGCCGATGTGTCTCACGAACTTCGTTCACCCCTAGCGCGACTGCAAATGGCGCTAGGTCTTGCCCATCAGCAAAATGTAGACCCTGCCACGTTATCTCGTGTTGAGCGAGAGGCTGATCGTATGGAAGCGCTGGTAAGCCAATTACTTACTCTTAGTCGTGCTGAAGCTGGCGAAGCCAACATGCAAAAACACGCTTTGTCTTTAGTACTCAACGATGTGCTTACCGACGCTAACTTTGAAGTGGCAAACAAAAACAAGCAGTTAAAAATTGACGATATACCCAAAAAGACGGTAGTCATTGACAGCATGATGTTTTGTCGCGCTGTCGAGAATGTTCTTCGCAATGCCATACGCCATAGCAAACTCGTCACGCATATTGCGTTTAGCGAAGATGCGCAGCATTGGTGTATTCACATTACAGATGACGGCGACGGGTTAACCATTGAGGAATGTGAGCGTATATTTTCTCCGTTTTACAGGGCAACTCTTGCCAGAGAGCGTGAGTCAGGAGGCGTAGGCTTGGGCTTATCCATTGCAAAAGCGGCAGTTGAGTTGCATCATGGTCGCATAATCGCTGAACCTGCTGAGCGCGGTGGGCTACGAGTTACTATGTCATTTCCGAAGTTATGATTGGGAACGTTGATAGCACTCCGTAGCCTAACAAAGAGCGCAATTTGACTGTAATAGGGTATTTATGAACTGGACGTTCACGTCTGAAAATAACTTAGCCAGCACTTTTGCCACGTATATCAATCCCTTCTGGCAAAACAGTGTTACTCAGGGCCACTTCTCTGGGAAAGACAATATCAAGGTACGCTTTGCGCACTGTATCCCAGAATCGCCGCGAGCTACCATTGTAATATGCTCTGGTCGAATCGAATCTTATTTAAAGTACAAAGAGTTCATTTACGATCTCTATCAAAATGGTTTCGCCGTATTCATCTTAGATCACAGAGGCCAAGGCTTGTCAGACAGGATGACCCGTGACCCTCAGCATGGTTATGTTGCCGATTTTGACGACTACGTTGATGACTTCGTTATGTTCGTAGAAACTATTGTAAAGCCACTGCAGCAAGGCCCGTTACAGCTGGTATGCCATTCGATGGGGGGGGCCATTGGTGCACTCACGCTGCTGCGTCTTCCGAACTTGTTTTCAAAAGCCGTTTTAGCTTCACCCATGTTTGGCATTAAACCCGCTCTGCCCAATTGGTTGGCAAATGGCTTAATTCGCACAGGCCTTGCGGTAAACAGGATGAAAAAGAAAGATGCGGGGTACTTTTTTGGTCAAACCCCGTATATCGCGTTTCCTTTTTCACTTAATAAGCTCACCCACAGCAAAACCCGCTATGCCCTGTTTCGTGAGCTGTATGACGAAGAACAGGATATTCAACTTGGTGGCGTGACTACAGAGTGGTTGGCAGCGGCACATCAGGCTATGAACAAAATTGAAAGTAGCGCACGCGCTATTACAACGCCCTCGCTTATATTAAGTGCAGACGATGATGCGATTATTGATAATAACCGTCAGCGCCGCGTGGCTCAGCTTATGCCAAATGCAAAACTGGAAATAGTGCCCCGCGCTTACCATGAGCTATTCACCGAGTCTGACGACATTCGCGAGCGCTCTGTGGCGCGTATTCTCGACTTTTTGACAGAAGACTCGTCTACATAAGTGCAGCCAAAGCTAACATTTAGTTAGGTAATCATACTTAAGAGCAGCGCTTTCTATTTCACAGGTAATAAAAGTGTGTGCAAGGGTGATGAAGAATGGCGTTTCGGTATAAAATAAACGAGTTGTTAACTGTGAAGGTAATTTAAAAAAGCATGCTCGATATCGTACTCTATCAGCCAGAGATCCCACCTAATACGGGAAACATCATCCGCTTATGCGCAAACAGTGGCTTTATGTTGCACTTAATCGAGCCCTTGGGTTTTGAATGGGACGATAAACGCGTTCGACGCGCAGGTTTAGATTATCACGAGTTTGCTCACGTAAAGCGCCACGCCAATTTAGACGCTTACCTAAATGATGCTAAGCCAAAACGGGTATTCGCTTGCACAACGAAAGGCAAAGCATTTCACAGCGATGTGTCTTATCAAAAAGGCGATGCGTTAATTTTCGGACCGGAAACCCGAGGTTTACCAGACGACTATATTCAATCGCTTCCCCCAGAGCAGCGTGTTCGCATCCCTATGTTGCCAGACAGTCGTAGTATGAACTTGTCTAATGCAGTATCGGTATTTGTGTATGAAAGCTGGCGTCAGTTTGGTTACGAGGGTGCTCGTTAGTACTTTCTTTAACGCTTACTGTTTTGCTAAAAACTCTTTTAACCATTTAAATCAAAAGCTTATTCAGCCTTTAAAAATGTCTGTAAAGATAGCGTAAATGTAAAGATTGTCTCTCGTGGCGAATCTTTACATTCGCTATATTGCATTCAGTTTTTTTTATGGATCGAATGCTTTGAAACTCCCTCTACCCATTAAAGTACTGCTCATTGCAATTATTGTGTTTGTGCCCGCTTATGCTGTTTATGCATGGCTATACTCACCTCAGACAAATACCGAATATCTCTTTCAAGGTGCGGAGATACGAGACATTGAATTAAATTTGGTGTCTACAGGTCAGCTTGAGCCCAAGCGCTACGTAGAGGTAGGTGCGCAGGTTTCAGGTCAGGTAGACAATATTCACGTAGAAGAGGGGGATATTGTTAAAGAAGGCGATTTGCTGGTAGAGATCGATGCCCGTGTATTTGAAACACAAGTACAGAACTCTCAAGCGGCGCTGGACAGCAAAAAAGCACAGCTGGCTCAGCTGCGGGCAGAGCGAGAACTCGCCGAAGTGAGAGCGCAACGCAATCAAAATTTGTTTAAGCAAAATGCAGTCAGCCAAGATGTAGTCGTAAGCAGCGATACAAACCTTAAAGTTATCGATACCAAGATCACGGCGAGCATCGCACAGATTAAAGCCGACGAAGCCTCGCTGGAAGGGGATATTACTAAGCTCGGGTTTGCAAAGATATTTGCGCCAATATCCGGAACTGTAGCCACCTTACCGGTGCGTGAGGGGCAAACCTTGAATGCTAATCAAAACGCCCCCGTGTTGCTTCAAATTTCCGATTTATCAGTAATGACCCTACGCGCAGAAGTGTCTGAAGCCGATGTGCAGAAAATAAAGCGCGGCATGCCAGTCTATTTCTCTACCTTGGGTGATAACAAAACCTTCTACCACTCTACCGTTCGTCAAGTGCTACCTACACCCACCGTACTCAACGACGTAGTGCTATACCAAGTGCTAATCGATGTTGAGAATCCTGAACGCACGTTAATGGACGCCATGACTACCCAAGTGTTCTTTGTGCAAGAGCAGGTGAAAGGCGCGCTTTCTGTGCCGTTAGCGGCAGTAAAAGGACGAGCTCGCAATCAATTCGTGATGCTTAAACAGGGCGATGAGGTGGTTCGCACGCCAGTAAAAGTAGGCATAAAAAATAGAACCCATATTCAAATTATAGAAGGCCTATCAGAAGGTGATGAAGTGGTTGTGGGTCTTGCAGACGGCACCGCAATGCCGGCCGCGGGCATGCGCAGAGTTCCGGGTGGGCAGCCGCCATCAGGCCCACCGCGCCGCCGTGACGGATTCTAATATGTCGTTAATACAGCTTAATGGCGTATCACGTCGCTACAAAACAGAAGGGTTTGAAGTCACCGCATTGGATAACGTTTCGTTATCAATCGATAAGGGTGAATTTGTCGCCATTATGGGGCAATCCGGGTCAGGAAAGTCGACCTTGATGAATATCCTAGGGTGTTTAGACACCCCTTCAGAAGGGGTGTACCGTATCCACGGACAGTCAGTATCCTCGCTAAATCCCGATCAACTTTCTGCCCTTCGCTTGAAAACGTTCGGGTTTGTTTTCCAACGCTATCAGCTACTGTCGTCGCTAAATGCGACTGAAAATGTGGCACTGCCAGCAATATACAGCGGTACGTCTAGCGAAGATCGCACTCTAAAAGCGCAACAGCTGCTTGATAAGCTTGGCCTTTCAAGCAGAAAAGAGCACAAACCCGGAGAGCTTTCAGGTGGCCAACAACAGCGTGTCTCGGTAGCGCGAGCCTTAATTAATGGTGCAGAAGTAATACTAGCCGACGAGCCCACCGGGGCGCTTGACTCGGCCAGCGGAGAGCAGTTACTGGCGCTGCTTCGAGAGCTTCACGCAGAAGGGGTGACTATTATTCTTATCACCCACGATAGTGCAGTTGCTGAACATGCCGACAGGCAAATACACTTGCTTGATGGGAAAATTGTAACAGATACCAAAACCGCTGCGCCTAGCACAAGTGAATCATTCGAAAAGAATACGGCTTCAGTGCAGCACGTACATTCTCAAGAGCCCAAATCAGTACCGGCAATTAAACCTTTTCCAAGTATCTCACTTTTTTCAGCCCTATCTATGGCGTTCACTGCCCTTAGAATGAATTGGTTTAGAACCTTGCTCACACTCTTGGGGATTATTATTGGTGTAGCGGCAGTGGTGACCATGATGGCCATCGGTGAGGGAGGTAAACAGCAGGTACTAGAGCGCATTGAAACCATTGGCACGAACCTGATTTCGATTAGGCCGGGTGGACGAAACATGCGCTCATCCGGTGATATTGCATCGCTGACGTTAGCCGATGCCACTGCATTGAAAAGTGTTCCGGGTGTGGCTTATGTCGCGCCGGAAAGAAGTGCAAGGGCAACCATCCGATTCAGCGAAAACGATTTTTCAGGACGTATTACAGGCACCACACCTGACTACTTTCATGCTAAAGACTGGGAAATGGCGCAGGGCGTGTTTTTCAGCGATGAAGACGTAACAAATTATGCGCCTGTGGTGGTAATTGGAGATACGGTAGCTGAGACCCTGTTTGAAGATAAATATCGGGCAGTAGGCGAGTACATCTTGATGCAAAATGCCTTTTATCAGGTCGTAGGTGTACTTCATTCTAAGGGCGCCAGTGCAGGTGGTAACGATATGGATGACGAAGTGCTCATTCCGGTTACAACTGGCCGTTTGAAGGTATTTGGTCGGGATTACTTAAGCAGCATTACCATAAAGGCAGAAAGTACCGAAGTAGCCACTCAGGTAAAAGACGATGTGCTGGCACTGTTGGTAGAACGTCACGGACAAGAAGACGTTATGGTGCGTACCACAGAGTCACTGGTAGAGGCGGTCACGGAAACGCAAGACACGTTAACTTGGCTCTTGGCGTCTGTTGCTGCTATATCTTTGTTTGTTGGCGGTATCGGTGTAATGAATATCATGCTGGTCAACGTATCTGAGCGTAAGAGGGAAATTGGACTACGCATCGCCACAGGCGCAAAGCCTCGCGATATATTGCGCCAGTTCAATATCGAGGCATGGGTAGTGTGTATCTTGGGTGGTATCTTCGGCATTCTTCTGGGCTATTTTGTTGTCCTTATCGTTGCTTCATTCAGTGTGCCTGTCGCCTACACGCTAATGCCGCCCGTTTTGGCTTTTGTCACATCTCTCGCTGTAGGGCTCATTTTTGGTTATGCCCCTGCTCAAAAAGCATCAAAGCTTAATCCCATTGACGCGTTGGCAGAGGAGTAACGCCATGCATTCTTTTCGTTTTTCTGTGCCTCTTGCCGCTCGTTCATTACTGTGCGCGTTCTCTTGTATCGTGCTGACCGCAAGCTGCGCTTATTCACCTTCTACAACGTTGCCCGAAACTGACACGCAGGCGCTACAAAAAGCGAAGTCTGTGGACGCGACTATTCAAATAACAACATCATGGTGGAAGGTGTTCGAGGTGGCTGAACTTGCGCCCGTTATGAAGACGCTTGAAAGCCAAAATTTAACCCTTAATCAAGCCGAGCAGAGGGTAAAACGAGCGCAATTTCTATTAGCACAAGTTAATGCAGGTGACGTTCCGACTATAACGGCGAGGACATCTGGACGCAGTGGAAGAGACCTAGATAGTGGCCGTTCAAGCCATTCTACCTCAGGTGGACTGGGGTTGAGTTATGACGCGGACATATGGGGTACACGAGAAGCTCAGCAGCGCAGTCGTCAGTTAGGTATCGATACTGCACAGTATCAGTTTACCGATGCGCTGTTAGACACCCAGGCGTTGTTTATAAATACCCTTCTTGAGCAGATTTCATTGCAGTCGCGGCTGTCTATTGCGATGCAAAACGTTGAGATTAGCGAAGCGCTGCTAAACCTAGTTCAAATTCGCTTTGAAGAGGGGGATACCTCAGGTATTGAGGTTTCCCAACAGCGCAATACCTTGATCAGTGCTCAGTCGGAGGTGCTGCGACTGAGCAATAGTTTAACGCTTAATGAGCGGGCATTAGCGGTATTGTTAGGTAATGAATCTATGCAATTTAATACGCCTGAACAAAAAGCGCTGCTTTCCCTTTCGCTAACCGATTTTTCACTGCCCGAAGTGGCACCTATATTAAGCGCTGAGGTATTGAAGCAGCGTCCAGATGTTCAGTTAGCTATAGCGCAATTTAAGCAGGCTGATTTAGCGTTTTACGAAGCGTCAGTGGCAGGTCTTCCAGGAATGAGCTTAAGTGCAGATATTGGCGTTAGTGATTTACTGGACTTAGCGCAAGGGTGGACCTTGAGTGCTGCAATAAGCTCAGCAGCAACCCTGTTCGATGGCGGTAGATTAGAAGCTGCAGAAAATGCGGCGAAAACCGACGTGGATTTAGCAATATTACAGTATCAACAGACTGTGCTTAGAGCGATAGAAGCGTTGTTAAACAGCCAAACTAATTTGGCATTTAATCAACAAAACTACCGTTATTCGTTAGCGTCACTCGAGAACAATCAGCAGCTTTATCATCTTGCGGATATTCGTTACAAAGCCGGTGACACTGACTTTCTGAATTTGCTTAATGCTCAACGTAGCTTTTTCTCGGCTAGGCAATCTGTGATCAGTAACTATCAAGCCGTACTCTCTTCTGTCATTGCCACCTACAGAGAAAGCGCAGGCGCCGACATCACTTCGCCATAGCATTTAGATTTTCTCAAGCAGCAATACGAAAGCCCTGTGAACAGGGCTTTTTTGTGCGTTTTGTAAG
>NZ_JBHNZD010000019.1:0-116787 GCF_054960375.1 Alteromonas sp. G4i35
GCTGCCTCCATTGAGGCAGCTTTTTTTATGTGAATGAAGCACGCCCGTTAAGCGTGGACTTCATTCTTTCACTTTTTATTTCTTAGCAGTAGTCGAACGACGACGAAAGCCAATCGCTGCAGCTAGCAGGGCAAGAATTCCTCCCATTGCTCCACCTGAGCTATCATTGTTTTCTTCTTCCTCTTCAACTACGTCTGCTTGTAGGTCAAAGGTTGCGATGAATGGGTCGTGATCTGAGCTTCTAAATGGACCAACATCAGTAAAGGCGTAACCGTCTTCATCTGGGTAATAACGAAGCGCTTGATCGTACTGCAACTGGTAAGCTTCAACAGAGTTGATGTTCCAGTGAGCACCGTCAATGGCGTCTGCAAGCATGGCTTCACTTGCTAGTACGTGATCTAAACTACCCACCTGTTCAGTTCCGTAGAACCAATATGAGAAGCCTTCTGCATCAAACTCTTCAGCCAAGTTGTGATAGCCGAAGCTAGACTCTACGTCCACTGACGAGCCTTCATCCATACCTGTATTGACCGCAGTCGTAATAGTGTATCCACGAGACTCAGGTGTGTAATCGGTAAGTACAGCTACTGGATCTTCAGCGCTATAAGCGTTTAAGTCGCCTAAGATTACCTTGCGCTCAGGCAGGCTCTCATCACTTAATGCGTTGCCTAATGTGATAGCTGCCGATACACGAAGTGCGTTACAGCTACCCTGAATCGTGGTGATTTCAGACGGCGCTTCTGCCACATCTTCTGCACACTGTGAACCTTTTGATTTAAAGTGATTCACGGCAACAAGGAACGATTTGCTGCTTTCAGTGTGTACAAACGATTGAAGAAGGCTTGGGCGCATGCGTGCCAGGCTATCTTCATCAATTTGTTGCTCTGGCATAGCAACTACCATGGCATCATTTTCTGGCGTCACTACTGTAGCTTTGTATAATAAGCCTACAGTAATCGCATCCGTACCAATTTCACTACCATCACTGGTTGCGATGAATGAGTATTGCTCGGTTTCACCAAGTTCGGCGTTTATAGCATTAACTAGAGATTGGATAGCACTATCTTCGCCAAAACCATCGTTTTCGATTTCCATCAAACCGACAACGTCTGCGTTAAGGTTAACGATAGCTTCAACGATACGACCCTCTTGCAATTCAAACGCCACTTCATCGTCTGCGCCGCGGTTTTCGTCATAATCGAAAGTTACGTCGCCATTTGCATCTACTTCACCATTAAAGTAGTTAAGCACGTTGAACGTAGCAATAGATAGGTTGCCTTCTGTAACCACTGGGTTTGCTTCGCGAGAAGACGTTACTTCGATAACGTCGCTTGGATTAATTCTGTAAGTGTCAAAACTGTAGTTTAGTGGGCCAGCAGCAGAAACCGAATCACCAATGCGAATAGCATTAGCGTAGCTGAAAATAGGGTAGTAATTAAGAGCGTCTGGGTACTGCGAGCTGCTGTTATCTTCGATTGTAAGAAGGCTTGTTTCGCTCGCTTCTTCTGCCGCAGTATAAGCTTCTGACAGAGGCGCAGCTACGTCGCTTGGTTGGCGTTTAATTGTGTCGCTAACAACGATTTCACCAAAACGCCACAGGTTGTTTGTACTCGTCACTGTTGCATCAGTCACGCTAACAACCATACCTTCAACGGTTTCAAGGTCAAGTTCGTACGGCATAGAAAGTTCTACCGCTGCTACAGCATCCGCTGTACCACAATCAAGTGCAGCCACATCACTATCCATAGCAAGTGTGGTCATACCGTAGTTTTCTTCTACTTCACCGTAAAGGCGAACCAGGTTACCTGTTTCAACGTCAACAGAACCTTCTACAAATAAGCCTTCAGACGTGGCGTCGTCAGCGTCGTAATCAGACGCTTCTTCTTGGACAAAGAAGCCGCCAGCACGTGTGCCAGTTACAATAGCTTCAATTATAACGTTATTGCCAACTTCAGCAGAGCTGCTTTCACTTCCCTGTATAGCACTAATAAGTGTCGCGTCTGCACCGCAAATACCTAGCTCAACAGCAGGCTCTTCTGGAACTTCTACAACGTCACCGTCACCTTCAGTGGTAAATGTACCCGCTGGAAACGGCGTTGCAGCGTCAGTGTTAGTGGTCGAGCCATCAAGCGCGTCAACACCACTGTAAGTCCAGTTAGATGCTTCGAAACTGCCGCCATTTGCTGTTTGACCTGACGTACGGTATGCCCAACCGTCTAAGTACTCCCACGTGGTGCCACTACCGTCGGTGTTGATATCGCCAAACGTGTCAATAACGCTGCCATCTTTAAAAAGCTCAATAGCGTCGTCACCATTAATACCCATTGATGAAGTATCGTAGTCTGGTGCAGAACCGAAAAACGCAGTAAATCCATCAATTTCTGATGCTACGTAGATATAAGTACCAGCGCTTGCAGACGCACCAGCTGGAAACGTAAACTCTTCGCCATCAGTACCGCCGCCGTTGTTTGCAGTTCCAAGGGCATAGGCAGATAAATCTGCTATGTCATTGACTACGAAAAGTTCAACTGCTTTTGGAACACCACCGCTTAACGGTCCATCGATAACACCGCTAATGACTAAATCGTTAGCTTGGATGGCGGTTGAAGAAAGTGCAGAAATGATTCCTGCAGATAGTAAAGTTAATGATGTTTTCACGTCATTTTCCCTTTGTAGTTTTCATTATTTTTAATTCACATAATTACTGCTTCTGCTTCTGCTTTTGCCGAAATAGAAAAAGCAGAGTGATATGTGAAGCGCAATTTTCTTATTGCTTGAACTACACTAAGGGCATTTGTAATGGATAGGAATGACTTAACCTTATTCAAGCTGTTTTTAAAATAATGATTAAATATCAAGTTCTTACCATCTACAGGTAAGTTTACTCATACCTTTAACTCTTAACCAAAAGCTAATATAGGTGTTAAGTAATGCTATCGACACGTCTATGACAACAGTTCGCCTTGTAAAAAATACGCTTTTTACTGATATCTTTATTTCAGCGCACGAGTGAACAGCGCATGATCATCAACTACTTGTTCTGTATAAAGATTTGCTATTTTTACGAGCAGGCTTTTTACTTGAGAAAAGGACGTTGATGCTGACGACGCGAATCGTGTACTTCTTCTATCGCCTCGGCAGTGAGCTAGCGCAAGGCTATACCCGCACAATTCGGCAAGATACCAATCCGCATAGATAATCACCCACGCAGCGAGATTTAAAATGTTCGTAATCGCGGCGTGTTGCCGCAGGTATAGTGGCTCTACATCAAGGTAACACAACAAAGAGTACGGACATTTTAAACTCGCCCTCCGGGAAGGCCTGGCAAGCTTCCTAGCTTCATTCTGGGAATTTGAAAGGGAACAGCCATTCCTGCATTCCCACGCTTCGCTAGGAAACTTGCCAGCGCCTTCTGAGTGGGCGATTATCTGTGTGGATTGGTATTATACTCAAAGCCACCATTTATCGCTTTATTTCCCATTGCAATATCTTGTGGGTCGATTCCCACTTTAGCGTGATGTCGGGAGCGAACCAGATAATGCGCATTTTCAAACTTAACTTCATCAAGCACTAAGTCGGGTTTTCTTTGCATTCTTCGTTGGCATCGAGCTGTAAGGTGTGCCGCATTTAGGCGATTAACCGGGTTAAAATCTGGAAAATAATAAATAGGCGCCGCAACACGTTGTTGCTTAACCTCTACAATATGACAATGCGCAAAGCTTGCTGAATTATGTGGTTTTGCTGGTCCTACTAAAAAGTAGTAGCGCGCCATATTTACCGATCCGGTGCCCGCGTCTAGGCGTTTCACTATATCGACTACCGCATCGTCCATGTAGGGAGCAAAAGCTTCTAATAGCGTGGCGTATTCTTGTGGGCTTAGGGTAGAAAATTTCTCACTGTTGGCCTTAAACCCCAAGGTCTTGCCATCAAAATGAACGGCTTTAGCCAGCGCACTTTTAACCGTGAAGTCTTCTCCTCCTGCGCTGCGGGCTTTGGCTTTTTTATATAGTTTGGTCAGCTTGCTTGGCACGGCATCTGGGCAGTAGTCTACGGCTTCGTTAATCACCATGGCGTTTTCTACTACTTGGCTACAGGTTTCTACATAACGCTCAATAAATGCGTATTGCGCATTAATAACCTGCTGGTGGCTGACAACAGGTTTAGTGATGTCGATGTTATCGCACGCATACTTTCCATCAACGGTGCCTAGGCAATGTATCTGGGCAAGGTGCAATGAAGTGAGATAACGAAGCACATCCCAATGTGCTCTGCCGACACACGCATCATCAAAGTCGTTGGGTGAGAAGATCACTGTATCTCCGTGAGACCCTTCTTCTGTGAGAAAGCCAAAATTGGAAGTATGACAGTCTCCCATCACGCTGGTGAGGGGAACTGTCTCGCATTCTTTAGGAAAATTGATAAGGCCAGCTTTTATATCAGCGTAAAACAGCTGCGCACTGCCTCTGTAGAAAACAAAGGGGCTGACCTCCATTTTTGCATGCTTTGCCAAAGTGCGAGATGGCGCGTGTCCATCGATTAGCATTATTTCGTGGGAGATGCGCTGTAGTCGGGAATGGGTCATAGTTTTCTCATTCAGCAGAGTTTAGCCGGTGAAACCGTATTGCAAAACAATCAATCTATTTTGGCTCAATTTTCATCGTTCAATTCAATAACCTGATTAAGCGATTCATTTTTACCAATTAGTTTTTTGTGATTGTGCGCGCTATTCTTATCACCAGTTTCGAGAGACATGAATTTCGCAACAAGTGATTATCTTCACAAAACTGCAAAACCATGTCGACACAATAAACGTAAAGTTTGTGTTCGTATGTGTTTAACGTGCGAAAATAATTTAAACCAAATGGAGAATTAAACATGGCATTGATTAATACTGCTATCAAACCTTTCAAAGCAACTGCATTTAAAGACGGCGAATTCGTAGACGTAAGCAGCGAAGACATCAAAGGTAAATGGGCAGTTTTCGTATTTTACCCAGCTGACTTCACATTTGTTTGTCCAACTGAGCTTGGCGACATCGCTGACAAGTACGAAGAACTTCAGTCACGTGGCGTAGAAGTATTTTCAGTATCTACTGACACTCACTTCACTCACAAAGCATGGCACGATTCTTCTGACACGATCAACAAGATCAAATTTGCAATGATTGGCGACCCAACAGGCGAAATCACTCGTAACTTCGATTGTATGCGTGAAACTATGGGTCTTGCTGACCGCGCTACATTTGTTGTTGACCCAGAAGGCATCATCCAAGCGATGGAAATCACTTCTGAAGGTATCGGCCGTGACGCAGATGACCTAGTGCGTAAAGTTAAAGCCGCTCAGTACGTTGCAAACAACCCAGGTGAAGTTTGCCCAGCTAAGTGGAAAGAAGGTGAAGCAACTCTAGCACCTTCACTTGACCTAGTAGGCAAAATCTAAGCAGCACGCTTAGCGCTTAATATTTGAAAGCTCAGCGCATTGTGCATTGCACAGTATTAAGCAAATAATTTGTAGGGGGTGGGTCTCCACTCCCTGATATTAATTTCCAATTTCCGCTTATGTTGTTGACCCTTCAAAAGGTTGGCGGGGATCGGCGTGTCGAAAATAAGGCAGAATAACCGTGTTAACTAAAGAAATTTTACAAGCATTGAAATCATATGCAGAGTCAATGCAAAAAAACGTAACCTTTGTCGTACAGACCGGTGAACATAGCAAGCGTGAAGAGCTTGTGACGTTTCTGTCCGACATTGCTTCAGTAAGCGAAAAATTAAACGTAGAAGAGCGTGACACAAATGGTGAGTTGCGCAGTGCAATCAGCTTTTTATTGGAAGCTGACGGCGAAGATACGGGAATTCGTTTTTCTGGTATCCCTGGCGGTCACGAGTTTAACTCGCTTGTACTTGCCATGCTGCACGCAGCGGGTACTGAACTTAAGCTAGACGATAGCGTTAAGTCCATGGTGAAAGCGGTGAATGAACCACTTAATTTTGAAGTGTTCATTAGCTTAAGCTGTCACAACTGCCCTGAAGTCGTACAGGCACTTAATCAATTCGCTTTGATTAATCCTAATATCAAGACCGAAATGATCGACGGCGGGTTATATCAAAATCTAATTCAAGAGCGCGACATCCAAGGTGTTCCTAGCGTATACCTTAATGGCGAGCTATTCGCGAATGGTAAAGTTGATGCCTCTGTGCTTATCAACAAGTTAATTGAACGCGACCCTAGCCTTAAAGAAGCAAACAAAGGCGATGCGTTACCACTTCAAGACGTAACGGTTATCGGTGGTGGTCCAGCAGGCGTTGCTTCGGCGATTTACAGTGCCCGTAAAGGCCTTAAAGTTGCCATTGTTGCTGAAACTTTTGGCGGCCAAGTTAAAGATACCATGGGTATCGAGAACCTTATCTCAGTACCTAAAACAACCGGCCCTGAGCTTGTTGGTAACTTGATGGAGCACGTACGCGATTACGACATAACGCTTAAAGAGCACGTACGTGTTGATAGCATTGAGAAAGGCAACATTAAAACCATTACGCTTTCTTCTGGCGAACAGATCCGCACTCGTACGGTTATTGTTGCGACAGGCGCACGCTGGAGAGAGCTTGGTGTTCCGGGCGAAAAAGAGAACATCGGTAATGGTGTTGCATACTGCCCACACTGCGACGGCCCTTTCTTCAAAGGTAAAGACGTAGCGGTCATTGGCGGTGGTAACTCAGGTATTGAAGCAGCACTTGACCTTGCTGGCATTGTAAAATCGGTGACGGTATTTGAATTTATGCCAGAACTAAAAGCGGATAAGGTACTTATCGATCAAGCTCAAAAACGCGATAATATTACCATTATCAAGAACGCGGCAACGCGCCAAATTACTGCTGAAAATGGCAAAGTGAACGCAATTGAATACCAAGACCGCTCAACTAACGAAGTGCACACCCGTGAACTTGCAGGTGTATTTGTTCAAATTGGACTTGTGCCTAACAGTCAGTTTATGAAGGGCACGGTAGACATGACACAGTATGGCGAAATTATCGTTGATACTAAGTGTCATACATCTGAGCCGGGTATATTTGCAGCCGGTGACGTAACAACAGTACCGTATAAGCAAATTGTTATTTCGATGGGCGAGGGCGCGAAAGCATCGCTTGCTGCATTTGAATACTTATTAAGCCATGAAGTAGTTGAGTCTGAACAGGAAAGTGAAGCGGCATAGTCATTAGCCTTTCACTTCTCATGAGAGTTAAAGCCGAGCTAACGCTGTTAGTTCGGCTTTTTTGTATGCGCGTATCTTTATGTTACTTAACAACCTCGGTTAACGCGTTTTCTGCTACTTATTGATGTTAATGTGAATGATACTTGTTATCATTTGTGTAAAATTTTGCTAAATTAGACGAAAGTACTAATGCAGCCTTCAGTTCACTTCATTCTTGTAATAGGCGAATTGATGGGTCTTAAAAATAAATCACAGAAAACACTCAACATGAATAAGAAATTACTCAGCTTGGCGGTAGCGGCTATCTTAGTGTCTCACGCACATGCTCAGGAAGATGAAAGTGGCGCTGGCTCAGCTATAGATAAGCGAGAAGCAACAGCGGAAAAAGCAGAAGCGAATGCAGTAGAAAAGATTGAAGTAGTGGGCATGCGTTCTCCGTTTGGCGCAACAAAAACAAATACACCCATTGTCGAACTCGCCCGTACAATTTCCATTGAAACCGCATTAGATTTAAAGCAAAAAGGCGTGTTAAATCTTTCTCAGTCTGCCACCTATATGGCGGGTGTGACGGGGGAGTCATACGGATACGCCACCCGAGTCGATTCAATCTCTTCCAGAGGATTAAGTATTCCGCGCTATCGCGACTCAATTCAAGAGTTGTTTGGCAGCTATAATTCTACGCGAGCTGAAATTTACACAATGGAACAGGTTGAGCTCCTTAAGGGGCCTGCCTCTGTACTTTACGGTCAGGGCTCTCCCGGTGGCATAATGAACTATGTGTCAAAAACGCCGACGTTAGGCAAAGGAAGCGAAGTGGTGTTGTCCTACGGAAACTTCGACCGCGCGCAAGTTGGGGTGGATGTAAACGGCAGCCTGTCTGAAGATGATAAGTGGATGGGGCGTTTTGTTGGTATATATCGCAATGCTGACTCTCAGGTTGATTATGTTAGCGATGACACCCAAGTATTCATGCCGTCACTTTCCTTCATGCCTTCTGACGATACAACGCTAACGCTTATCGGGTTATTCCAAGATACTGATAGCGATACAGCAGCGCAGTTTATTCCTGTGGAAGGCACATTATTGCCTTTGGCTGACGGCACTTATTTACCCGACCAAGATGTTTACGCAGGTGAACCAGGGTTTAATAAATTTGATACTAAGTCGAACCAAGTTACTTTGCTTGGCGAGCACTTGATTAACGATACAACGTCACTTTCATTTACTGCCTTATGGCGGGATGGTGAGGCAGACTACCACCAAGCGTGGCCGACTTTTACGGGCGGTACTCGCTATCTAAACGCTTTTGTAGGGGCACCGGTCGCGCCTACCGATACCTTTGTGCCGAGAACGTTTTATCAAGCAGACAATACGTTTAATCAACACGCTTTTGATATTCGTGTAAACAAGGGCTTTGTAACAGGCGCTTTCGAACACGAGTTATTAGCGGGTGTACAATATCAACATGTTAAAACTGACGCCAACTCTGCTTACTATGCTGGTGGTGGGGTATTACAAGGTGATTTTAGGTACATTCTGGACTTGGCTAACCCTGAGTACACAGGCGCACCAGAGCAAGCCATTTTCGACGCAATCTACAACGATGCGCCTGAACAGACAGTCACGGACACGGGGTTATACCTGTCTGATCAAATTTCCTATGAAAACTGGCGGGTAACGCTAGGCCTACGTCACGACCGCGTTGATAATGATACAGGCGTAACTGAGCAGGATGACACGCAAACATCATACTCAGCTGGAATTTTGTATCGTTTTGACAACGGCATTTCTCCCTACCTTAGTTACGCTGAGTCGTTCGAGACGGTAGTGGGACTAGATAATAATAACAACCAGCTTAAGCCAGAAGAAGGCCGTCAATACGAGGCAGGGATTAAGTATGAACTCTCGTCAGTTCCTGGTTTTATCACGCTGGCGTATTACGATATTGAAGTTTCAAACCTTCCTAATCCTAACGGATTACCAGACGAAGCGGCGCAACAGCAAGGCGTAACGACCATTGAAGGGATTGAGCTAGAAGGGCGCGTAGACTTTGGCCAGATAACAGCGCAGTTTGCGGCGTCGGTCTTGGATGCAGAAGATCCTAACGGTTTTTCGTTGTCAGCACAGCCAGACAGCAATGCGTCGTTGTGGGTAAATTATTCTCCACTTGAGCTTGAAGCGCTGACGGTAGGAGCTGGTATTCGCTACGTGGGAGAATCAGTTTCTGAGAATGGTGTCATCAGATACGACACACCTAGCTACACCCTTGGTGACCTGATGGTGTCGTACGAGCTAGCAGATAATTTGAATTTGCAGCTGAATGTAAGAAATGTGACCGATAAAAAATATCTCACGTCTTGCTTATTCAGAGGTGACTGTTTCCCTGGTGTACGCAGAACAGTGAACGCGTCGCTAACCTATTCGTTTTAAGGATTTATCATGCTTTCAGTTGCAGCGGGTGGTTTAACACTTGCAGCCTTAGGTGTTATTTATAAAAGTTGGCGCGCTCAAGCGTCAACGTATCTTTATTTGGGTCTTGTCGTATGGCTGGTTGCAGCAGTGTGCTGGTCTTATGCTCAGGGGTGGGAGTTTGGCGTGCTATATGCGCTGTGTATTCCTTCCATTTTAGTGTGGCCTTTTATTGCGTTTAACCAAACGCATTTACCTCAGCCAAAAAATGTACCTCAGCCGAGGAGCTTTGATTTCTCGCGACGTACAGTTCTAGGGAACATCGCAAACTACATCGTGGTGCTGGTTGTTTTATTGGTTGTGAGCGTGTTATTGACGCTAGGACTATGTGCGCTACTACCATTCTCAATAGCAGGGAAGTTGGCTACAGGTATCGTGCTGTTGCCAATTTTGTGGGGTCTTATTGTTTATCACTACCTTGCTACCGCCCACAAAATTAAAGTTGTTGTTGCTTACGCAGTTTTGGCTGCGCTTTGCCTACCAATACTTATTTTCCTCCCCATGTAGGTGAATATCGATGGATAAAATAACAAAACAAAATGCATTAAATGCACATACTTGGGTAGGCGTTTTTCTAAGTGTACTTCTCTTTTTGGTGTGCTTATCTGGGACCGTTGCGGTTTTTCACTTAGAGTTTGAAAGGTGGGAACAGCCGCATATTGAAGAAATGGAGAATGTTTCTCCTGATGTTGTTGAAAAGGCGATGGACACCTTTTTGGCTCAGAATACGCAAGAGTCTCACCATCTTTATGTGGTTTTCCCTACATCAGATATCCCTCGGTTGGTGGTAGAAAACGATCATGCTGCTTACTTTGCCGACAGTGAAGGTAACTTATTAGAGCAAGAAAGCGTGTCTTTTACCGAAATGCTTGTGAACTTGCACTTGTATCTCAATTTGCCACAAAGTTGGGGAATGATTTTGGTCAGCGCTTTGGGCGCTATCATCTGTACCCTTGTCGTCACTGGAATTATTGCTCACAAACGAATAGCAAAAGATGCTTTTAAACTTCGACGGGGTGGCAACGGTCAGCAAGCACAAATTGATTTGCACAACCGTTTTGGACTATGGGCAGCGCCTTTTCATTTAGTTATAGGTATAACAGGCGCATATTTTGGTATGGCAGGGATCATTTTGGTGGTTGTTGCCTCACTAAACTACGAAGGCGATCGCGACGCGGTTATCCAGAAAATCTTTACGCCAGACCCTGTATTAGCGCCACAGGAAGGTAAACCGGCTATTGGTAGGGCGTTTGCACAAATGGAAACGCTAGCGCCAGAAAAGTCGCCAATATTTTTAACGGTACACGAAGTCGGTGAACCAGAACAGTTCATCGAAATATATGCCAAGGCACCCAATAGAATGATCTACGCAGAAGGCTATCGATTCGATACGGCGGGTAACTTTATCGGTGTAGCCGGCTATGAATTCGGTGAATGGGGTAAGCAGTTGGTATGGGCGATGTACCGTTTGCACTTCGGTGACTTCGCCGGCCTTACCAGCAAATGGCTCTACTTTGTTCTTGGTGTCATGCTGACCATGCTTTGTGTGTCGGGTATGGAGATTTGGCTGTCTAAGAAGGCGCATCCGCCGTTAGCAAGCAGGCTTTGGTACAGCGCGGTGTGGGGTAGTGTGAGTGCACTCGCATTAACTGCTGTAGCAGATATGTTTTTTACAGGCTCGCTCATCGCCGTTTTTTGGTGCCTTATGCTATTTAATACCGGCATTACAGTGGGAGTTAAATCACTCACAAAGCCGATATGGTTGCTTATATCAGGCCTAAGCGTAATGGTGTTACTCATAGCCTATGCGGCTGTGCACCAAAGCGCGACGCTATCGGTTGCGTCACTTCAGCTTAATATACCTATGGCGGTGTACGTGGTGTGGAGTGTTTATCGTGCTAATACGCTGATCAAGCGAGCTAAAAATGCAGAAACTCAGATTGAAGCCGACGCGAGTAACAACGCGCCTCAATCAGCGCAAGAAAAAAGAGTGAATGCGTAAATCTTATCGTAACTATTAGGGGCTCACAGGAAGCCCCTTAGTTACGCTTCTTTCTTTTCCACGTACCGCCATACATATAGCCATTGCTGGCCTTTGCTCGTTCTTGACAAGCTTTGCATACTATACGCCACGTGTCTTCATCACCACATCGAATACGAAACTGTGTGTCGGCATTGATACCGCAGTTGTCACAGGGTTTTGGTAGCCGAACTCTGTCCTTTTTTCCCACTCTAAAAGCGTCTCTTTTTTTCAATTAATAAATTCTCTGATGCCTATTTTTTATCACAGGTCACTGCGCATAAGCTCGAAAACTTAAATCACTTTTGCGATTGCAACGGCAATAGAAGAGCCTTTTTCAACGGCTGCGCCCCATAATTTCATTAATAACGACGGCCTTTTCGTCATTAGGAGCAGCGCTTCATCTCTGTGATGTTGTTCATCTGCTTGGCATTGTCTAAACCGATTTATCACGTTTGAAGGGGGGATGGCTAACGCAGAAATGCGCTTACATTGTTCTTCGTAATGCGAATCTACGAACTGCTCTACTCGGTAAATGGTGTAGTAAAAGCAATTTATACCGCAAAGTCTTGGAATAAAGCCGGTGATAAACCCAGAAGCTATCCATAAAGGTAAAATAAAACTTCCCCTGAAAAGCGGCATTTCGTTTTCAAAGACGGCGAGGTGTCGTCTTTCCGTTTTAAGGTGCTCATGTATGAAGGGTTGTGCCTCGCTTTTTGTGCCAGAAAGATTAACCAGTTTTAAAACACATTCGGCGAATAGAGCACCACGGTATATCCAAACGGCTCCCGTCTCTCCCGCGTGGCTCGCACGTAGTTCTTTGTCTACTTGCTTAGCGTGATTATCTCCGAGTGTTTTTGCATAAAATGGCATGTCGTACCTCTGTAGCATTTTATAAACAAACGATCTGAAGGGGGGAATGGATGCTACCTAACGAATTTGTAATGCATATTCAAATATGCGCTATTTAGAAAGCTCTGGATGATAGTGTTCTATTTATAAACGAAAGCAGAGTATCGGAGGGTTGCTTGCTATGGTTGATAGGTACACAACATGTGTTGCTTGTAGGAGAGCATAAATGAAGGTATTCGGTGGCGTTGTCATTCTGGTTTTAGGGTATTTACTATTGTGGCCAGTTCCCATTGCGCCAATAGGCTGGCATGCACCGAGCAGTAGCGGATTTTCGGGGGAGTTTATTGAAAACAACCGTTTGGCGGGCCTTTCGTTTATTGAATTAGGCGAAGATAAAGGGCCGGAGGATTTTGCGATAAACGCTGCGGGAACTATTGCAACCGCCACTCATTCTGGTGCGGTATTACTCAAGAAAAAAGGTGAGGCAACATTTACACCGTGGATTAATACTGGCGGTCGCCCGCTCGGTATCGAGTTTGATACCAACGGCAACTTATTAATCGCCGATGCTCATCGCGGATTGCTAATTGCAGACCCTGAAGGTGAGCTAACGGTATTGGTTAACCAAGTAGAAAATTCTAAAGTTGTATATGCGGACGATGTGGATGTTGCCGACAACGGCAATATTTACTTCACTGACGCAACTACCAAGTTCTCTGCCAAAGAGTATGGGGGAACGCTGCAAGCGAGCCTGCTAGAAATTTTGGAACATAGAGGCAATGGCAGGCTTATAGAGTACGACCCAGTACGTAGAACGAGTAATGTACTGATGGATGGTTTGGTTTTTGCGAATGGTGTCGCAATAAGCCATGATCAAAATTCAGTGTTGGTCAACGAAACCGGTAAATATCGCGTGTTGCGCTATTGGCTAGTAGGGCCAAAACAGGGTCAAGTGGAGGTCGTGATTGATAATTTGCCTGGATTCCCAGACAACATCAGCCAGGCAACTAGCGGCGCGTACTTTCTGGGTCTTGCTTCGCCTCGCTCCGCTCCCGTTGACGCTCTATCTGACAAGCCTTTCATTCGTAAAATTGTACAGCGTCTGCCACAGTTCATGCGCCCACAAGGTCAAGCATACGGGCACCTTGTTAAAATAAGCGAAAGCGGAGAGGTTTTACAAAGTTATCAAGACCCTAGTGGTGCATTTCCCTTTGTTACAGGCGCAATACAGACAGATGAAGGTGTATATGTGAGTAGCTTAACTGCACGGTCGGTAGGTGTGTTGCAGTTAAACTAGAGACGATAATAAGCATATTGTTACGGCAGAATAAGTAGTCTTCTTTTCTACTGTGATAGAGCGATACGCGTCACGAATGACATTTACTCATCAACACTGCAACACGTTTTCTTACATTTCGAAACATTTTAAACTTTTGTTATGTAGTTACGCTTAGAAGGATATGTCACTATCGGCTATGCTAATAAAAGTTGTTTTTAGCACAAGTTTAATAGTTTTGGGCTAGCCGTTTTAAAAGGATATTTTCTAAATCATGAAAGCGTATACGTATTCTTCTGTTGCACTTGCAGTCACGATTTCTCTTCTAGCTGGATGTGGAGGCGGCTCAGGCTCGTCTAATACCCCTCCTGTGGTGACAACGCCTACCACGCCAACGACACCTGTAACAACAGAGCCAGAATGGGAAGCGGGGGTGTATGAACCGCAATCTCAATATCTAGCGAAATGTGAGACTCCTAGAAGCGGTATTGATCCTTTTACTAATAGGGCATACCCAGATACACAAGGTACCGCCATGGATGAAAAGCTGTGGCTACGTACTTGGACTAATGACACTTACTTGTGGTACGACGAAGTAGATGACAATGACCCTGCAAATTTCTCAGTGTTGGGATATTTTGATCAGCTTAAAACCAATGAGCTAACGCCAAGCGGTACGCCAAAAGATAACTTCCACTTTTCACAGGACACTGCCGAATATAACGAACTGTCTCAATCGGGGATTTCATCGGGCTATGGGTTTGATTGGGAATTTGGTTCAACAACCGTGCCGAGAGTACTGACAGTGCGATTCACTGAGCCGGGTTCACCTGCAGCTACTGCTGGCGTGCCTCGCGGTGCAACCCTTTCGCGTATAAACGGCGTCGACTTTGTCAATGACAACACGCAGCAGGGCGTCAATGCGATTAATGCTGCTCTGTTTCCGGAAGACGCAGGTACGGTTACAAGCTTTGAGTTTGTGCAGGTTGATGGTTCAACTCTCTCAGTAGACATCACCTCCGGCGATATCAGCGTAACGCCGGTTCAAAACGCAAAGGTACTCGATACCGAAAACGGCAAAACGGGCTACTTCCAATTCAATACCTTTATCGTTACCGCGCAAGAAGGATTAATTGATGCGTTCGATATGTTTGTTGAAGAAAATGTGACCGAGCTCGTTATTGACCTTCGCTACAACGGCGGAGGACGTTTGGCGCTAGCTTCACAGCTTTCCTATATGATAGCGGGTCCGAACCAAACCAATAACGCAACCTTTGAAACATTGCGTTTTAACGATAAAAACCCAAACACCAACCCTGTCACCGGAGAGACTATTCGTCCAACACCGTTTTACCGCAATGTTATTGACTATAACGCAGGGCAACTTACCGACACGCTTCTGCCTAGCCTTTCGCTGACGAAGGTTTACGTTTTAGCAACGGGTGCAACATGTTCAGCAAGTGAAGCGGTAATGAATGCACTTCGTGGTATTGATGTAGAAGTAGTGCAAATTGGCTCTACTACTTGTGGTAAGCCGTATGGGTTCTACCCAACAGACAATTGCGGTGAGACCTACTTTACTATCCAGTTCCAAGGGGTGAATAACAAAGGGTTTGGTGATTATGCTGATGGTTTCATGCCTACCACCACGCCTAATTTCGATTTTGAGTTGCCGGGGTGTGAAGTTGAAGATGACTTTACCGCAAGCTTGGGTGATCCAAATGAAGGGATGCTGTCAGCTGCATTGGAATATGCTGCTACAGGCTCATGTCCCGAAGTTGTCACGTCAAACGGCGTGGCGGATGTCAAAGCACTGCGCAGTAACCAAAGTGCGTTAGGGGGCGAAAAGCTCATTCCTATCGACAAGCCTGAACAACGCAAAGAGAACTTTATTTTACACAACAAAATAAATCAGCCTGTTATTCAGGAGCGCAAGTAATGTCGCTTCCTAATAAAAAAGGAAAACTGCTAAAAGGAAGACTGCTAGCTGCACCTCTCGCCATACTTTTGCTCTCGGCGAGCGGATGCGCGACAACGCAGGAGGCTGAGTTACACGAGGCAGTAACCAAATCCATCAGTGTGAGTCAAAAGCAAGCTATTGAAAGTAGGATCAGCAACTGGTTTGGTGGTCTAAACATAACGATAGCCGAGGATGCATTCAGTCAAACCGCTAGCATTACGATTGAGCGTAAAGCAAAGGTTGATAGTAGGGGATTACCTATTGACGGAAGGCACGACAACCCTGTTTATAGTTTTACGTTGCTAAGTGATGGTGAACAGTGCGTGTTGCGTAACGACCAAAGTGGGGAACTTACCAAGCTTGAAAATGTGACCTGTTATATAGTGGACGAGGCATAAGTCGAGGTAAATCGACGAAAGCGCAATGTCATCGTTGACAATAGGCCTTAAAAAAACGCCCAGAGTTTACAAGCTCCGGGCGTTTTTGTTTCTATCGTTTGTGCATGCTTGGCTGCTTTTGCGTGCGGCCGCGACTGTTGCCGCCGCTATTATTTCCTTTCGAAGCGTTGCCTCTGTTCTTATTCCCGCCAGTGTCGTTACGCTGCTGTGCTGTGTTACCACGACCTTGCTTGTTAGCGTTGGAATTACGTCGGCTCTTATTTACGCCGTTACCGCCTTTGCTGCTCTTGCCCTGAAAGGTAGGAGGAAGCCCAGTATGTTTGGTCAGTGCGCGTTCACCACGACGGCCTTTTTGCGCTTTTTGGCGTTTTTCATCTGCTGTTTCTGGCGGAACAAGGTGCTGAGGACCACGGCCTATCAAATCTTCGCGCCCCATACGTTTAAGTGCTTCACGAATTTGCGCAAAGTTTTTCGGGTCGTGATAACGCAGCATCGCCTTGTGTAATCGACGGTGAATTTCACCTTTTGCAGAAGGCACCTCTTCACTGTCTTTAGTGACTTTGCGAAGGGAATTTACCTCGGTATGGTACATGGTGGTAGCCGTTGCCATTGGCGACGGATAGAAGTTCTGTACCTGATCGAGCTTAAATTTGTTTTCTTTAAGCCAAATCGCAAGGCTTAGCATATCTTCGTCGGTGGTACCCGGGTGCGATGCAATAAAGTAAGGAATAAGGTACTGCTTTTTACCTGCTTCTTGTGAGTACTTATCAAATAGCTCTTTGAAGCGGTAGTAGCTGCCCATGCCCGGTTTCATCATTTTTGAAAGCGGACCATCTTCGGTGTGTTCTGGAGCGATCTTTAAGTAGCCGCCTACGTGGTGAAGGGCCAGCTCTTTCACGTATTCTGGGTCTTCTACTGCTAGGTCGTAACGTACGCCTGAAGCAATCAATATCTTTTTAATTCCAGGCAACTCACGAGCACGGCGGTATAAGTCGATAGTTGGCTTATGGTCCGTATCCATGTGCGCACAAATGCTAGGGTACACACAAGACGGGCGACGACATGTAGCTTCTGCTTTAGGGCTCTTACAGCGCAGGCGATACATGTTCGCCGTCGGGCCGCCTAAGTCTGAAATAACACCAGTGAAGCCCGGTACAGTATCGCGTATTTGCTCTATTTCTCGAATAATAGAGTCTTCAGAGCGGCTTTGAATAATACGCCCTTCGTGTTCAGTAATAGAGCAGAAGGTACAGCCACCGTAGCATCCGCGCATAATATTAATACTGAAGCGGATCATATCGTATGCGGGGATTTTAGCATCGCCATAGACAGGGTGAGGCACACGCTGATAGGGTAAATCAAATACCGCGTCCATCTCTTCGGTTTCAAGCGGCATGGCCGGTGGGTTAATCCAAATGTGTCTGTCGCCGTGGCGCTGCATTAGCGCACGCGCACAACCAGGATTGGTTTCTTGGTGCAAAATACGCGACGTATGTGCGTATAACACCTTGTTGTCTTTCACCGTCTCGTACGCAGGTAGCTTAACGTACACGTTTTCCCAAGGCTTACGCTTTTCTTTCTCTTTTTGCGCAGGCTGAATCACAATGGGGGCGGCTTCTGGCGCTTCACTGCTTTTGGCGTCTTTATCCTGCGAATCGCACTCGGGCTCCATCTGGTAGGGGCTTGGAATGGCGTCTATCTTGCCCGGCCTGTCTAGAGAGGTCGAGTCAACACCTTGCCACTCTGGTAAGGCTTCTTTAACGATAATCGCAGTACCGCGAATGTCTCGCAAATCGGCAATATCTTCACCTGCCGCTAAGCGATGAGTGACTTCAACAAGAGGACGTTCGGCGTTACCGAAAAAGAGCATGTCCGCTTTGGAATCGAACAGTACAGAGCGGCGTACTTTTTCACTCCAATAGTCGTAGTGCGCAATGCGACGTAAGCTGGCTTCTATGCCACCCACAATCACAGGCACACCTTTAAACGCTTCACGGCAGCGCTGTGAATACACGGTAACCGCACGATCAGGGCGCTTGCCACCTACATTACCTGGCGTGTAAGCGTCATCGTGACGAAGCTTTTTGTCAGACGTGTAACGGTTTATCATAGAGTCCATATTGCCGGCTGTTACGCCGAAATACAGGTTGGGTTTACCCAACTTCATGAAGTCGTCTTTGCTGGTCCAGTCTGGCTGAGAAATAATTCCCACGCGAAAACCATGTGCTTCAAGTACTCGGCCAATCACCGCCATACCAAAACTAGGATGATCTACATACGCATCGCCCGTTACCAAAATAACGTCACAGCTGTCCCAGCCAAGGGCATCCATTTCTTCCTTCGACATGGGGAGAAACGGCGCAGTACCCAGGCAGTGTGGCCAATATTTAGGGTAAGAAAACAGACCGCGATCGGCCTTAATGGTGGCTTGCATAGTAATCACATCTAGATAAATCAGAGAGTTGCTGAGCTTAAATTAGGCTGTAGCTCAGAATAAGTGCGTAATTATAGCAGTGTTGGCCAAGCTAAGGTATAGCACTGTCATTAAATTAAAGAGCTTTGTATACTCACTTAAATCAACAAGCTGTAAAGCTAGCCATGAGCGCAGGTTTTTATAAGCGCTTCAAATGCCCGCATTTAGCGAATGACAGGCTTGTCTATTTACAACGAAGAGAATTAACGACGACTATGGCGTATTGGCTATTTAAAACAGAACCTGATGCATTTTCAATCGATGACTTGGCAAACCGCCCAGAGCAAACGGAACCGTGGGATGGCGTAAGAAATTACCAGGCGCGTAACTTTTTACGAGACGGCGTTAAACGGGGTGACAAAGTATTTATCTATCACTCAAGTTGCAAGCTGGTGGGCATTGCAGGTGTTGCTGAAGTGGTAAGAGACGGCTACCCGGACACCACGCAGTTTAACCCTGAATCAAAATACTACGATCCTAAATCAAGTCAGGATAACCCCCGCTGGTATCGCGTTGACGTGAAATTTGTAGAGAAATTTTCAAGCGTTCTGCCGCTTTCAGTGATTAAAACGATGGACGGTATTAATGAACTGCCATTGGTCAAAAAAGGTGGAAGACTGTCAATCATGCCTGTAGAAGAGGCTGAATGGCAGCAACTGTATGCTGCTGCCAAACAGTAAGTTAAATGCTAAAAAGCGTAGCCGTCATATCTTGTTAGCTTGCTAAAGATAAATATAAGGGCTATCGCTATGCGCTAACTTTCTAGCGTGCTGTGTATCTAGCGTGTTTAGCTAACGAATAGCTGCTACTTGCCAAAGGCAAATTTAGTATCGGCATCGCGCAATAGGAAAAGTGCAAAGCACGCGCCCCACATTGGCCATGCAGCAAAAAACAGCAGGTGATTAAAGGCATCTAGATACTGCTGGAATGAAGACAGGGTAGACCCACCGTGAAGCATAAAAATAAGACCGTAGGTGTATTTTTTCGCAAGTCCCGCTAAGAACGCCAAAACCAGCGCAAGCTGCAGTGCGCCCATAACGTAAACGGCCATTTCAGGCACGCCGCCGATACCATAGAACTTTTCAAAAATGGCCATGCCGTGGGCTGGGTTAACAAACTTATCGAGTGTCCATACGAACATAACGATAAATATTGTTACGCGAAGAGAGAGTAGCGACCATTGTAGTCGGTTTTGAATATCGGTGTTGTTTTGCATACATGCTCCAAAAGTATAATAGTGCAAGCATACTAGAACGACCGTTCAAAATAAAAATTTCAATTAATTTTGTGTTTTTTAATATTTTTTTGAAAATTAAATGTACTGAAATTTTTTGTGACGCGTATCGGTCTTGTCGAACAAGAATTAAAAATACGGATCTGTTAATGAAAAAAGTAATCGGCCTAGCCGTTAGCACACTCGCACTTGCCATCAGTCAATCGCTCTATGCCCAACAAGCGGCAGATATTGAAGTGGTTGAGGTAACCGGAAACCAGCAGAGTTTAGATACGCTAAATCCTGGTGATAACACACTTAAAGGCATTTTCGGTAGCGGTTTAAGTGCAGCTGAGACACCTAGAGCGGTGACGTCACTGTCGGCACAAGCGATAGAGGCACTTAACATTAACGATTTACACGACATCGTAAAAGCGGCGCCCAACGCGTACGCCTCTAGCGGCTTTGGCACGCCAAGCCTGCCCAGTATACGCGGCCAATTAGGTGAGCTTTTTCAAGATGGTATAAGACGTCAAGCAGGCAACAATGGCTTTGGTTTGCCTTTGTCGTTCAATAGCGTTGAGCAAATTGACGTGGTGAAAGGGCCGTCGCCAGTGTTGTTTGGTAGCACGCAGCGCAACGGTGGCTTTGTAAACCTTCAAACAAAGGTTGCGCCTACCACAGAAAGCAAGGGGAAAGTCACCCTTCGCGCCGGGCGCTGGGATCAGTATTCAACGCAAGTGGATTACGGCACAGCTATAGAAGAAGGTAAAAGTGGTATTCGCTTTAGTGCAGAGTACTTAGACCATGGCAGTTTCTACGATTTTGCCGAGCGCGATAGCACGAACCTGTTTGTAGCCTATCGCTATACGCCAAGCGATGTACTGACGTGGGATATCAGCGCGGAGTATTATGACACAGACTATCCAGACAACGCAGGTATCAACCGCCCAACGCAAGACCTTATCGATAACGGCATCTACATTACAGGCCAAGGTATTCAGTCGAATGGCAGTACAGTACCGGGGGCAGGTGCTATCATTTCTCCTACCGGAGAAGTGGTTATTCCTCGCAACCGCGTATTCACAAATCCAGACGATATTAACGGTGCTGAAACTACGGTTATTCGAAGCAGTGTCGAATACAAAATGACTGATAACGTGGCGCTTCGCAACATTACCTACTACCAATTCCTTGAACGCGAAGAAATTGCGCAAAATAGTTTTGTTGAGATCATTGACGGGGCTGACACGTTCGAAAACCACACTGAGCTAGATTATAAGTGGAACGACAGCCAAACCACGACCGTAGGGTTAGCGCTACGCTACAACGACGTGTTGGGCTATAGCCAGTTTACCACTGAGGCTGATAATCCGATTGATTTGACCGGGCCTATCTCAAACCGCGTTATTCCGCTTACCGATGCCCAAAAAGCCCGATTAGTTGAGTTGCGTCCTGGCGTATATGTTTCACCGGGTGCGCAATACGACGTAGACGGTGATGGTAACGGCGATTTTAACTTGTCAGACACCACCGACTCTACCGCATGGCAAACAGGCCTGGCGCTTCAGCAGCGCTCTATTTGGACCGACAAATTTTCAACGATTGCTGGCTTACGTGTTGATTACTATGACGTAGACGCGCGTGACCCACTAGCGCCGATTGGTGTTGAAGCAGCTTCAGATTCATACAGTGATACATTAACCAGCTACCAGTTAAGTGCAGTGTACAAATTAACGGGTGATGTAAATGTTTACGCGGCGTTTTCAGAAAACGACGCAACATCGAACAGCATGGCGGGTGGCACGGTGTTAGGCGGTAATAACGAGATTAACCCGCTTAACTTTGCTACTGAAAATACGCTGTACGAAGTGGGTGTAAAATATGCGCCAAACAGCAGCTGGTATGCAGAGGCCGCTGTGTTTGACCAAACCCGAAGCCTACGTAACCGTGATGGCAGTAACAGTGGTGTGAAAACGCAAGGTTTCGAACTACAAATGTTCTATCAAGCAGACGATGTTTGGATCAATGCCGCGTATAGCTATTTAGACGCGCGTTTTGATGATTCAGCGGCGTTTCAAGGTACGGCGCAGGTTATTGATGCGTTTGATAATAGTCGTCCTGATATTATTGAAGGTACAGGAGTAGGATCACCTTCTTTTGCCGCGTTCCCTGCATCAGACAGTCGCGTTCAGGGGATCCCGCCACAAATTGCTTCTATTAACGCTGGCTGGCAAATTACGGATGACCTGCAAGTGGGGGCAAGTGCGCTCTATACCAAGTCATTCCCACTAGACTTTCTGCAAACGGTGCATATTCGCGACCAATATACGGTTGATGTAAATGCAGACTATCAAGTAACAGATGACCTTCGATTGCGTTTAGATATCATTAATGTGACCGATGAAGAAAACTGGCAGCCGCTGTTTGAAGGTGGGTATTTCGGTGCGACACTTGTCATGCCAAACGTACCTCGTCACGCTCAAGTTACCATGCAATACGCGTTTTAAGCGCTAAGGATATTTATGTTTAAGAAGATAGCGCTTTTAGGGGTTATAGTTGCCGCCATATTTAGCTTTTTTTATTTTGATTTAAATAGCTATTTAACCCTTCAAGGCATGAAGGATTCACTCGATACGTTTCAATCGCAGATTGCTCAAAACCCAGTATTAAGTATTGGTGTGTTCTTTGCCATTTATGTTGCCGTAACTGCACTTTCTTTGCCGGGTGCGGCTATTTTGACCCTGGCAGCAGGGGCTTTGTTTGGCCTGGTTCAAGGCTTAGTTATTGTATCGTTTGCCTCGAGCGTAGGGGCAACGCTGGCGTTTTTAGTTTCACGCTTCATATTACGCGACACCGTGCGAAACAAGTTTAAAGAAAAGCTTAAAAAGATTGATGAGGGCGTGGAAAAGCAAGGTGCGTTTTACTTATTTACCCTGCGCTTGGTGCCAGTATTCCCATTTTTCCTGATCAACCTGTTGATGGGACTAACGTCGCTTAAAACCTGGACATTCTACTGGGTAAGCCAAGTGGGCATGCTTGCGGGCACCGCGGTATATGTAAATGCGGGTACTCAACTTGCCCAAATAGACAGTTTGTCTGGCATTGTCTCGCCTGGGCTTATCTTTTCATTTGTACTTTTAGGCATATTCCCTTGGATAGCTAAAGCTATCGTAGCAGTGGTCAATCGCCGTCGCGTGTACAAAGGCTACAGCAAGCCAAAGAAGTTTGATTGCAACTTAGTGGTTATTGGAGCGGGTGCAGGTGGTTTGGTTACCAGCTATATTGCTGCTGCGGTGAAAGCAAAAGTCACGCTGGTAGAAGCTGGCGAAATGGGCGGTGACTGTCTTAACTACGGCTGCGTGCCCAGTAAAGCCATTATAAAGACGGCGAAAGTAGCCAATCAAATGCGCCATGCCGATAGCTATGGTTTAGAGCCGGTAACACCCGCTATGTCGTTTAAAAGGGTGATGGCACGTGTGCACGAAGTGATTGCGGCAATCGCGCCTAATGACAGTGTAGAGCGTTACACTAGCTTGGGTGTTGATGTTGTAAAAGGCTATGCGAAAATTATCGACCCTTGGACAGTGGAAATAAAAAAGAACGATGGCGGCACCCAAACACTAACCACAAAAAATATTGTGGTTGCTACAGGTGCAGCTCCATTTATTCCCGAATTACCAGGCATTGAGCAAAGCGGCTATGTCACCTCTGATACCTTGTGGACCAAGTTTGCTGAACTTGAAGACGCGCCAAAACGTTTAATCGTATTAGGTGGCGGGCCTATTGGTTGTGAGCTCGCCCAAGCCTTTTCACGCCTTGGCAGTGACGTAACGCAAGTTGAGCGTGCCCCGCGTTTAATGGGCAGGGAAGATGCGGATGTGGCGGAGTATGCTGAGTCTGTGCTTAGAGAGAGCGGCGTAAACGTATTGACGTCCCATGATGCGCTTCGCTTTGAACAACAAGACGGTGAAAAAGTACTTGTTGTAGCGAAAGAGGGTGTTGAATCTACTATCGCCTACGACGAAGTCATTGTGGCTGTGGGACGAAAAGCCCGTTTACATGGTTTTGGTCTGGAAGACTTAGGTATTCAATTTGATAGAACAATTGAAACAGACGAATACTTGCAAACCCTGATGCCTAATATCTCTGCCGCTGGCGATGTAGTAGGGCCTTATCAATTTACCCACGTGGCCGCCCACCAGGCATGGTACGCTGCAGTCAACGCACTTTTCGGCACGTTTAAAAAATTCAAAGTTGATTATCGTGTTATCCCATGGACAACCTTCATCGATCCGGAAGTAGCGCGCGTGGGCATTAACGAGCGTGACGCTGCCGAGCAAGACATTGACGTTGAAGTAACGCGATACGAGTTTGCAGAGTTAGATCGTGCTGTTGCGGAAAGTGCTAGAAAAGGGTTTATTAAAGTACTCACGCCACCGGGTAAAGACAAGATACTGGGCGTTACTATCGTCTCGGAACACGCAGGAGACTTACTGGCTGAGTTTGTTATTGCGATGAAGCACGATCTAGGGTTAAACAAGATCCTCGGCACTATCCACGCTTACCCAACATGGGCTGAAGGCGCAAAGTATGCAGCAGGGAATTGGAAGCGCGCAAACGCGCCTGAAAAATTGCTCAGCTATGTAGAGAAATTCCACACGTGGCGCAGAGGATAGTTAATGTGAAAAAAGCATTAGCGGTGACAAAAGCAGTTGCGGTGAAAAACGCATTGGTGATGGCGAGCGAACAAGTAATGACAAGAGTAATCGCGATGTCTAGACGAATCACTATTAGAAAATTTGGTCGATTGGCAGTAAGCAGCATCATGCTGCTTACTGCAAGCGTAAGCTTTTCAGCGCTCTCTGATGAAGCGGTGCCAAAGCAATTGAACAGGCTACACGAACCGTTTAGTGCGTTACTAAGCGAGCATGTGAAAACCATAGACAATGGTGCCAGCACGCAAGTTGATTACCATGGGTGTAAACAAGATAGGGAACGTTTAACTCAGTATTTAAATAGCTTAGCTAAGGTAGAAAAAAGTACCTTTGACGGCTGGAGCAAGGCCGACCAACTGGCATTTCTTATCAATGCTTACAATGCTTATACCGTTGAGCTAATCCTCACCGAATTCCCAGACATAGACTCTATTCGCGATTTAGGCAGCTTTTTCTCGTCGCCATGGAAAAAGGAAATTGCGCCGCTACTTGGTAAAACCCGTACGCTGGATGAAATAGAGCACGAACTTATTCGCGGACAAAATAAAACCACGGAAGGATATAACGAACCTCGAATTCATTTCGCCGTAAACTGTGCCAGTATTGGTTGCCCTGCGCTGCGAGAAGAAGCGTACGTTGGCGCAAGGCTAGATAGCCAGCTTGACGCACAAACCAAGCGTTTTTTAGCCGATACGTCTCGCAACAGAATGGACGGTAACACCTTGAAGCTTTCAAAAATATTCGACTGGTACAGCGAAGATTTTGAAAAAAACACCAATCGGAAAAGTGAAAGTTGGCAAGGTATTAAAAACGTAAACACGGAAAATATCAGCCAATTTTTGCTGTTATACAAAGATGCATTAAACCTATCGAGTCAGCAGGTTTCAGTGCTTGAGCAAGATAACGCAGAGTTAGAATTCTTAGATTACGACTGGGCACTCAATGCCACGCAATAGCGCTTTAGTTAGCACGAAAGCGGCTTGTTTACGCCGCTTTGGCAAGTTTAGTCGTCTCGTTAAGGGGCTGGCGCTGGCATCAGCTGTTTTCAGTTCTCAGCTAATCACGGCTTCGCATTCATTTGCGGTGCCGTTTGATATTGCCAGTGTTGATAGCTCTATTGTTGATGTTTCTGGCAATGAAATACAGAGCCAGCCTCAATCGCCGACACGTGCGTCAACGGTGCTCAAGCGCACCTCAGCGCAATCGCCTAAAGACGACACACAAAGCAAACCTCTGGTACGTTTTCATGCATGGGGGGGAAGCGCTCAAGTAAATGGTTATTTGCAATGGGTAGCGGCGCAAGTTAGCCAGCGTTTTAACATTGAACTGCAGCACGTTAAGCTTGCTGATACCAGTGACGCCGTGTCACGCGTATTAGCAGAAAAAGCGGCCGGTAATCACGATAACGGCAGCGTAGATTTAATATGGATAAATGGCGAAAACTTTGCGGCAATGAAAAAGCATAACTTGCTCGCTAAAGACTGGGTTAAAGAACTTGATCATTTCGCGCTAACCCGCCCGGAAAAGAACTCTGCCATGGTAACTGACTTTGGTGAACCCACGCTTGGTATGGAAGCACCGTGGGGGAAAGCGTCCATGGTGTTTTATTATCGCAGCGCGCACATGAAAGCGCTAGGCACTACGCCTGGGCAAACCATCAATGAACTGCTTCGGTTCTCTCAAAAAGCGCCAGGACGCTTCACCTATCCAGTGCCGAGCGATTATTTAGGCATTAGCTTTATAAAATACGCAGCAATTGCTCTTAACGGCGATAAGCAGTCTTTGTTTTACCAACCCGTTACTGAATCGTCTCTTCAGGCTGTATTGCCCGCGCTTTGGGCTTATTTGGACCAATTGCATCCCACTATGTGGCAGCAAGGGAAGTATATGCTTCGCCAAGCCTCACAACTTCAACGCTTGGTTGGCACAGGTGAGCTAACACTCGCGTTTTCATTTACCGCCGCTGAAATTCCATCAGCGGTAAATCGTTTTGATTTACCCGATGATGTTCGCACCTATGCCATGCAAGACGGTAGCCTTGCTAATGTCCATTTTGTGGGGCTGACCTACAATTCGAAAAACAAAACAGCAGCAAAGACAGTAGTAAATTTTTTGCTTTCGCCAGAAGCACAGGCCGAGAAGCAAAAGCTGGAAGTGTGGGGTGACGATACGGTTCTTGATATGGCATCGCTGACACAAGCACAAGCTATGCTGTTTAAAGACGAGGCTGTGCACAAATCTGCCCTCGACAAATCTCAGTCAGCGGTGCTGTTAGCCGAACCCCATGCAAGCTGGACTGATAAATTGCGCGAAGCCTGGTATGAACGTTACGGGGCTCGCTACTAATGTTTACTCACATTACACTTGTTGCACGCTGGTGCTTGCTACTTTTACTTTGTATTCCCGTATTGGCAGGGCTGGTAGGGGTAATATTTCCTGCGTTAGGTTATTTCCCAGCTATCGGCGCAAACACCTTTTCAACGCAAGTGTTTGCTACGCTATTCGGTCTTCCAGACATTTGGCAAATGATGTGGTTGTCGCTTTTTACGGGCATAGGCTCAACCCTTTTAGCCGTAATAGCAGCGTTTTGTATTCTCGCCACGTTTTACCAATCTTCCCTGCTAGGCAAAATCCAGGGTGTGTTAAGCCCGTTTCTGGTGTTTCCCCACGCGGCTGCAGCCATTTCCCTCGTATTTGTAGTTAGCCCTTCTGGTATCTTTGCAGCAGTCACCACGCGCTTGAATGCGTATTTTAGTCATGCTTTCACAACCCCCTTTGTTAATGAAGTCAGCGAAATGGCATTGCCCGCTGCGAATGATGGAACGCTACTTTATGACAGTCTAGGACTAAGTATACTTATCGCGCTTAGCCTGAAAGAGCTGCCGTTTATTTTGTTAATGACGCTAAGCGTTATGTCTCAGCCGCTGGTGAAAAAGAAACTCACTGGGTATGTAAAGGTGGGGACAGCGTTAGGTTATTCGCCTACTGCGAGCTTTTTTAAACTGGTGCTGCCGACAATTTTTTCCCAGATAAAGTTACCGCTTTTAGCAGTACTAGTTTTCGCCACTTCAAATGTAGAAATTCCACTTATTCTAGGCCCAAATAACCCGAGCACTTTGGCTGTCGCCATTATGCACTGGTTTAATCATATTGATTTGTCCATGCGACTGCTTGCAAGTAGCGCTGCTGTGGTTCAGGTGGCAGTATTAGCGGTGGCGGTAGTATTGTTTTTGGGAATAGAGCGATTAGTGGCATACACCGGTAAGCGCAGCCTTTCAGGTGGTAATCGATATTTTGCCGATGCAGTGTTACGCGCGTGTGGTTTTGTCATCATGGCGTTTTACATTATCTTGATTTGCACAGTGGTATACACGGTTGTTGTGTACTCCTTTGCTAAGCAATGGCATTTCCCGCTGTTATTGCCAGAGGGGCTAACACTGTTGCACTGGAGTACGGCAACAAGTGCGCTGACAACACCGCTTATTAATACCTTATTGCTTGGCGCGCTGGTGAGTACAACTTCATTGGTACTTGTTTTATTTACCCTGGAAAGCGAACAGTTAAAGCCAGCGCGTGCTGTTGCTTCGAATGCATTTTCTGTCTCTCTATTTTTGCCACTATTGGTACCTGGCGTAGCTTTCCTATACGGTCTGGTCTGGTTCCAGCAGCTTGTTTTTCAAAACGCCGTATGGTTTCACACCTATGTAGCGCACATGGTTTATGTTGTGCCTTACGTGTTTTTATCGATGGCGGTGGCGTATAGGAAGTTCGACAACCGATACGCCATGGTGGCGCAGAGCTTGGGCAAAACGCCGTGGCAGGTGTTTTATCATGTTAAGCTGCCTTCGTTGTTCAGCGCCATTATGGTGGCATGGGCGTTGGGGCTGGCGATTAGTTTTAGCCAGTATTTACCTACCTTGCTGGCGTCTGGCGGGACGCTCCCTACTGTTACTACCGAGGCTGTAGCGTCGGTATCGGGGAGCAGTACGCGACTTACTGCGGTGTATGTCATTATTCAAGCGGTAATGCCGTTAATTGGCTTTATGATCGCTTGGTGCATGCCTGCAATTGCAATGAGAAGACGAAGTAGGCAAATGCTGGTATCAGATACTCACAGCAATCGTTCTGCAGACCCGGTGCAGTAAAAGCGCATGGCTAACATAAAAACAAGAACAAAAACTACAAGGGCGTAATTTATAGTGCTTAGTTTAGAAAACATCGTTATTTATCGCGATGACAAGCCGCTGCTTCAGTTAAGTGCTGAGGTAGCAAAGGGAGAAGTGCTGACCGTTATGGGACCTAGCGGCGCAGGTAAGTCTACTTTACTTCAAGCCATCGCCGGACAGCTTCAGGCCCCCTTTAGCGTTACTGGACAAATTAAAATTAACCACGTGGTGATAAACGAAATCGATGCGCACCTTCGCAAAGTGGGTATTATGTTTCAAGATGCGCTTTTATTTGAACACATGACCGTGGGCGAAAACATTGCGTTCGCTATGCCTGATAAGGCATATAAAAACAAGCAATTGAAACACGACGCCATAAACGCGTTATTAGTGGCCGTCGAACTTGACGGCATCGCTGACCGGACTGTGAATACGCTCTCTGGTGGTCAGCAGGCCAGAGTAAGCCTTATCAGAACGTTAGCTTCTGAGCCTGATGTGGTATTGCTTGACGAGCCGTTCAGCAAACTAGACGTAGCCCTTCGAAGTCAAATTCGCAGCTGGACGTTTTCGCAGCTAAAAGCACGTAATATTCCCGCAGTATTAGTGACACACGATAAAGATGATGCGCTAGCCGCAGGCGGTAACGTCATAGAAATTTTATAGCGGTATTACATAGGTACTGCCGAAGGTAGTACTGAAATAGTAAAAAAATACTGCAGAGCGAGTAAAGAGACATGTCATGTTAGATGCCAAAGTTACCCCTTTTATAAAGCCACTTTTAAAACCGTTGATAAAAGCGCTAGACAGCAAGGGCGTTACCCCAAATCAGGTTACGCTTGCCGGGTTTGTCATCGGTGTTCTTGCGCTTCCCTTTATTATTCTTAACTGGTGGAATATGGCGCTAGCCTGCATCATATTGAATCGTGTTTTTGATGGAATTGACGGTGAATTGGCGCGCTATCAGCAAAGTAGCAGTAGTGCGGGTGGTTTTTTAGATATTTGCTTAGATTTTCTATTCTACGCTTCTATTCCTTTGGCGTTTGGTATTGCTAACCCTCAAGAGTGGGGTATACCAGCAATGGTGCTGTTAGCTACCTTTATTGGCACTGGCAGCAGTTTTTTAGCCTTTGCCATTGCAGCAGAGAAGTTTCAAATAGATAGGCCCCAGTTTGCTAACAAGAGTTTTTATTATATGCAGGGGTTAACCGAAGGCACTGAAACCATTTTGGTGTTTTTGGCGTTCTGTATTTGGCCGCAGTATTTTGCAACGCTTGCCTATGTGTTCGCTGCAGCCTGTGCCGTAACAGTCATTACTCGCATAGTAGGGGGCTTTTCTACGCTTCATAGGGTAGAGCGCGACGCTGCTAAGTCAGAACGTACAGTGCCTTCTTCAGATTATGAATGATGGTGAAAGTTCTCGTAGCAGTAAAAGTAATCTGAATTTTGAAAGTAATTAACGTGATAAAGGTAATTTGCTTTGGATAATACCGCGGTTATTCGCTTAAGCGTATTTCTTGGCGTTTTTGTGCTTATGGCAGTACTTGAAGCACTGTTGCCAGCGCGTGAAGCCGTGCTTAGTAGGAAAACACGCTGGTTGGGTAACTTGTCCATGGTGGTAATGGGGGCGCTGGTATCGCGTATTTTGCTTCCGGCCACACTCGTTGGTGTGTCTTTATGGGCGCAGCAGAAAGGCATAGGTGTGTTCAACGTTTTACTGGATGCCGTGCCGGCTGACGCTTCAAGCTCCAATCAACTGCTAAACAGTGGTGAGCCTCTCAATAATTCATCAACGTATCTTGTTCATATAGCCATCGTAACGTTAAGTGTTTTACTACTTGATATGCTTATCTATTGGCAGCACCGACTTTTTCATACCGTACCTATGTTGTGGCGCTTTCATAAAATGCATCATGCCGATAGTCATGTCGACACCACTACAGGTCTTCGCTTTCATCCAGTTGAAATTGCTATGAGTTTAGGTATTAAAGCCGCGGCGGTGGTGATGCTGGGCGTGCCTGCTATTGCTATTGTTATCTTTGAAGTGGCGCTAAATGGCTTTGCCCTTTTTAATCATGCCAATATTAGGTTGCCACAAAAGTGGGATGATAGAATTGGGCTTGTGCTAATCACACAGCGCTTACATCGCATTCACCATAGCCAGGCTAAAAATGAATCTAATTCGAACTACGGGTTTAGCGTATCGTGGTGGGATAGGCTGTTTAATAGTTTTACGCCTCGCGCTGCGTTTAGCGACGAAACATTGCCCATTGGTCAAAAAGACGTGCCAGCCACTAAGAAGAACGCAAGTATCATTGCGCTTTTACAGCAGCCATTTAAAAAGAGGTAGGCATCCCTGCCTTTTTAGATGCGTTATTAACAGCCGAGCGCAGCGGTTAAGCCTCCTAATCCCCCTTCAACAGCATTTTCTTTATAGCTTGGTAGTGACGGCATAATGTTTAGACCTGTTCTGGATTCAACTTCATTAACCGTTACCTCAGTTGCGCAAAAGTTATCACTGCGAGCTGCGTTTTGCTCTAGGATGAAAGCAGAGGCTTCCACCCAGCCGTTAACATCGGTAATGACGACTTTAAAATATCCACTAGGAATGCTGTGCGACTCATCTGCCTCTGGCAGAGTAGCGAAATACCACTCATATAACGGCCCAGAAACCACATAAACGTCTTGCCCAGTTCTCACTACATCACGCACCGCATTTTCTAGATCCACCCAAGGACCTTGGTTTAGGTCTGAATCTTGAGGTGTAATGTTTGATAAATAATTTAACATTTGCCAATCGGCTGTGTTGCTGAACGAAGCAAGAGGAACTTGATGGCCGCGGTCAGTGCCAATTGTAGCCCATGCTCCGCTGTAATCGTTCGGCTCTAAAGTATTCGCAGAGTTAATTGAAGGGTCAGCTTTCCAATTACGACTTCTTGATGGGCCGTCAATAGTGCTTGGGGTTACATGATAGGCCACCCAGTTGGCGAACTTTGTTTGTGCATTATTGTTTAGGGTGTAAATGGAACGGGTAATGGTTTGTCCAGATTGACCAGTGGGGCAGTTGTAAACACAGTTATCAGCAAACGCATTAAATGCGCAAATTGTTAGTGTGAACGCGATGAGCTTTTTCATTATATTTCCTTTTGTTTTTAGACGCCTGCGTTTTACAGGCTGTACCAAAGTACAGGTCTAAAATGTCAGGAAATAGTACCTAATGTTACAAAGAGTACAAAAACAAATACCTATGTTTGAAAACGCGATTAGCAGTGGCTTTTCTTATAATGCCCTGGCTTGTTGAACGAGCCGACGAAGCACGTTATCGCGCAAGATATGCTGGCAGAAAATTATGCTCAGTTGTGTAAGAATTAGTATTAAGAGCTTCGCCAAGCATTTACTCGGCGAAGCTCATAGGAGCGCCCGTCGTTAAAGAGCTTTGGTTTACGTTCTCTCGGGCATATCGACGTTATTTGGGCTGTAACGTCAATACCATCTTACCAATGTGTTTTTTCTGCTCAAATTCTTGCTGCGCTTGGTGTATTTCACTTAGTGGGAATGTGCTCGATACAAGTGGTTTAATATTGCCTGCTTCGATGTGTTTTACTAAGTTGGCAAATACATCATGTCCTAAAATAGTGCAGCCTAATAGAGTTAAATCTTTCAAATACAGAGTCCGTACATCCAAAGAGACGTCGTGACCAGCAATTGCGCCCGACGTCGCGTAGCGACCAAACGGTTTTAGGATCTCAAGTAGCTCAGGCCATCGTGGGCCAGCAACAAGGTCGATAACAACGTCGAACGGCTCGCTTTCTGCCATGTGTTGCCAATCTTCATCACGCAAAACGGTCTTGTCGGCGCCTAATGCTTGTATGGCTGATTGCTTTTGTTCGCTGGTTACTGCAACAACATAGGCGCCACGTGCTTTAGCGAGTTGTACGGCAGCTGAGCCTACGCCGCCCGAGGCACCGGTTATAAATACTCGCTCACCTGTTTTTACGTTTGCTCTGTGCAGCATGTTTTCGGCTGTAGAGTAAGAGCAGGGGAACGAGGCTAGTTCCACATCTGTCATCGTTGAATTTACTGCATGGGCGTGGCGCGATGCGACTTTAGTAAACTGTGCGAAACCTCCATTGCATTCCGAGCCGAAATACCAAGGGGTACTTAGCGGTTTACTGTCAACTTCTACCAAACAAGGCTCAATGATGACGCGTTCACCAATACGTTCTTTGCTCACGTTATTACCCACAGCGGTAATATAGCCACATACGTCGGCGCCTTGAATTAGAGGTAGGTTTAACGCATTGCCGGCCCATCCAGCATCTTCTGCATTGTTGTCGCCTTTGGAATACCAACCTTTTCGCGTATTTAAGTCGGTGTTGTTTACCCCCGCAGCGCGTACTTCAATAAGTACATCGTTGTCGCTGAGTGTAGGCAAAGGTATGTTTTCGTTAAATGTAAGCGCGTCGAGATCGCCATGTTTGGTTAACTGCACGCCGTACATTTCATTTGGCAATGATTTCATATTGTCCTCCAGAATTTTTGCTTTAGACGAGAAAGGTAATGGTTGATGCAAGTGCTAAGAAGGGCTAATCAAGTAGCACTGTTAGTGCGCCTTTCGCTGCGGTTAACGCTTTATCACCAATCGTTGGCCATGCTGATGACATGCCCTCATGTAGCAGGAACACGCTGTTTGAAAGGGCTGGGTCTTCGAGCTTTTCATTCAGCCACGTTAGCACCGCGTGTTTGTGGTTGTTCACAGCGGTTTCAATTTGAAGATTATTGGGGTAACTCGCCAAAGCCTGCAATGACATGCAACCTCTGGGAGCGAATGTCGTTAGCCACACCGACAAGCGTTCAAATATGTGGTTAATTGCTTCGTTACGCGTCGAGGGACAGTTTTCTTCCAGAAACGCGATGTAGCGGCTGTGACGATAGTCGAGCGCGCCAATAATCATGTCTTCTTTTGAAGGGAAGTATTTGTACAAGGTTTTTAGTGTGGTGCCAGTGTAGTCCTTGAGTTTAGCCACATTAGGCTCTGCGAATCCGTAAAGGGCAAAAGCTTGCTCTAGTTTCGAAGCTAACTCAGATTGTTTGGGCGCGGTCATACCGGGTCTCCTCGAAAACATTTGTTATTTTCGTCTGCTTGGCACATCGCTTGTTAACCAATTAAACAGATGTTAAGTAGAATGAATATTCTACTCTAGGGTAGAATAAGTATTCTACTTAATCAACAGCCGCTATACGTTCTTTGTTATATTTAGCTTTCCGTTACGCAATTTAGTCACATGTGACTTTGTGATTAATAATAATCACATTTTGCTGTGTGATTGTTTTTGAATTTGAGATGGTAGCGTGTCATAGTGGACCCCTGAACGGGAAAAAAGTGTCTATTGAAAGTAGAAAAGACAACGCGGCGCATAGTGAAATGACAAGAAAGAGTGCTTTAACAAGCAATACAAAAAAGCGCGCTGGTGTGATTACCGGTGACGTCTCCAACTCTCAGTCTTATTCTGATGCTGAATTCAGAGAGATAATTGCTACGCTGAGAGAGCGTTTAACATACTACGCCGAGTACTACGGTGGAGACTTTGATATTTATCGAGGAGACGCATTCCAGCTAGTTGTTGCACAACCACAGCATAGCATTGCAGCCGCAGTTGGGTTGCGGCTAGCACTTAAGGCGCACGCTTCAGGCGTGGACGTGCGAATGAGTGTTGCTGTGGGAGAAGCGCAATTTCGCCCTTCAGAAGTAAAAACTGGCACTGGAGACGCATTTGTGTTGTCAGGACGAGGGTTAGATAACATAAAGCCGCACCATCTTACTTTTTGTAGCGGTGAACAAACACTCGACGACAAAACGCAGCTCTTAACACGTTTTGCCGACGCGCATATCAATGGACTGACACAAACCCAGTCGCAAACCTTACTCGCGTATCTTGAAGCCACGGATAAGAGCCATGAAAGTGTAGCGGCCATACTAGATAAAAATCGCAGTAATGTAAGTCGAATTCTCAATGCCAGTAACTATAAACTGATAGCAGAATATCTCGACTATATGGAGAGAGCGCTCACGTTATGGGTTCAAGGTGGAACCTCATTAAAAACGGAACAATTGACCAAGGAAGACTAACGTGATGACGGGTTATGCAAAAAACATAATGCTTGTGACAGGAGAACCAAATGCTTGCTGAACCTCAACTGCTGGTGGCACTTGTGTTAGCGCATCTATTAGCAGACTTTTATTTTCAACCGTTTACCTGGGTACAGCAAAGAAACGAACGACACGCACTGGCTTTGCCCTTATACCTACACGCAATCATACACGGTATACTCGCGGCAGCAGCAATGTTCTTGTTTTCATCAACGATAAGTATCGCAAGTATAGGTATTGGGGCAATTGTAGTCGCCGTTTCTCACTTCAAAATTGACGTGATTAAATCGTATTGTAAGCAAAACACTACATCTTTTGTTGTCGATCAAATAGCGCACATTGTCGTGATCTTAGGCGTATTTTTGTATGCCACCAATCAGTGGCGCGAGGCAGTGGGACTACTTCAGCAAATAGGTACATCGCATCTATTAGTGGTCTTGGCCTATTTGGCGGTACTCAAGCCCAGTTCAGTTATTATTAAACAGCTGCTGTCGCCTTGGAGCGATGAATTACTAGCTAACAAAATGCCGTCTTCTCACCCCAATGATCCGCCCACAATAAGTACAGAGGCACAACAAACTTTATCACTGGCAGGTCAGCGAATTGGCTATTTAGAACGTGTACTCATGTTAACGTTTGTGTTGTTAAATCAGTTTTCTGCCATAGGTTTTCTTATTGCGGCTAAATCTATATTTCGCTTTGGCGACCTCACTAAACACCAAGACAGAAAGCTAACTGAATATGTACTTTTGGGCACCTTCACCAGTGTGGCGATGACGTTTGCCATTGGTTTGGCATGCGCAGCGGCATTAGGGCAATTACCCATAAAGTCTTAGCAAGGGCTTTATTGAGTAGGTAGTGTCCAAAATAGTTTATTCTACGTGCTGTATTGTTTAATGAATTGGCTTGGGGTAATGCCTTCGTGATTTTTGAAAACACGACTGAAGTGAGATTGGTCATTGAATCCCAGTAATAACGCGATGTCGCTCATGGAATGAGTATTCGCGAGTAAGTATTTTTTACTTTGCTCAACACGGTATTGGGTAATAAATTGGTACGGTGTTTCCCCAACACTCTTTTTAAACTCTCTTAAAAAGTGGAACTTGCTGCAAAAAACGAGTTCGGCCAGCGCATCTACGCTAATGGTACTGCCTATATTTTCTTTAATGTATTGCTCAATCTTATCTATCTGTGACTTGCCTATTTTGACACTCTTTGCTGAGGAATCTTGAAGGTCGCGGTAATTTGAATAATTTTGGATATAATGAGCAGAAAGTGCAGACAATAAGTTACTTAAATAGGCTTTCCCATTACGACCCTTTGCTTGTGTCTCTAATAACAGAAGCTCAATTAGCCCCTTTATGGTCTCGTCTTCCACATTGTAGTTGTTCAGAAACTGCAGCTGTTCTTGTTCTACCTTAAACGGACATGCGTCTAAAAATACACGCTCTTCAACCGCTAAAATAACAAAATAACAAGGCTCGGATATGTCGTGTGTAAACGGCGTTTTAGGTGGATTAATCCAAATGTTTCCCGGACTGGTTTTTAAAGAAACCATACTTCCATTCGCTTCTATGTTCCAATTCAGGTCGCTTTCAAGGGCGAGTGCGAAATAGAAATAAGGGGTATACACATTTTGAGGGTAAAAGTGAGGCGACTTTCCTTTCTCTAAAATGATGCCTTTCCAATCGAGACCGTCGTTTGAAAAAGCAATATCTAGTACGTCTTTGCACGATGAAGGTTGATGTGTCGCATGATCAAAAAAGGCTAAACGTGACTTCAAGCTTTATGTTTCCTTTAGCAATAACCTACAAATAATTAGCATTAATGTGCAATAACTAAGGCGCACTATTTCATATTCTGTGTTCATTGATTCTTCACTTAAAGAGCGCAGCAAAAATGCTTAAACCTACCATAACAGTAATTGCACAGTCACTTTTGATATCGCCACTGGTCATATTACAACCGGGCGTATCACACGCTCAACAACCATCGCAAACAGACGCGTTAAACCAAGCCCGAGCAGGCATTGAACAACTAAGCGCTAATCACGCGCAGTTAAGCAGTGAAAACAAAAATAGTCATCGTCAATACAACCAGCAAGGATTTCAAATGGAAAATATTACGTTAAACACAGAAGTGGGCAACTTGGCTGCAAATTTATACCTGCCAAAAGGTATTACTAATCCACCAGTGGTCGTTGTTACAGGTGCATGGACATCAGTAAAAGAGCAAATGCCAGCTGTTTATGCAAAGGCACTAGCCGAGCGAGGCTACGCTGCTGTTACATTTGATTTTAGAGGTTGGGGAGCGTCAAGAGATACTGATGACAACCAAACCGCGTACCTTGAAGATCCTGTTCGTAAAACGCAAGATATACAGGCTGTTATCAAAGCGCTATCAAACGTCGCGCAGGTGGACAACAGCCGTATTGCTGGCTTGGCCATTTGTGCCTCAGCGGGCTATATGCTTGATGCTGCGGTTCAAAATACTCAATTAAGCCAAAATACACGGTTAGGCGCGGTGGCAGTAGTGGCCCCCTGGTTACACGATGAAGCAATGGCAACAGCCATTTATGGCGGTGAAGAAAATCGCAATCAATTACTTGCGTTAGCAGCGGCAGAGAAAGACAAATCCGAGCCATTAGTTATTGAAGCGGCAAGTTTAACCAATGAAAACGCCTTGATGTATAACGCACCTTACTACACTGAGCAATCACGAGGTTTGTTGCCTGCCTACGACAACAAATTCAACGTGACGTCATGGAGCGGTTGGCTTAATTATAATGCGCAGTTAAGTGCATCAAAACAGACTATACCGGTTTTAATGGTTGCATCAGAAGCGATGGCGCTGCCACAAGGTGCACATCAGTATTTGGAAAACGCGACTGATTCGGTAAATGCAATTTGGCTAGATAACATCAATCAATTTGACTTCTACGACCAACCTGAAGCCGTTGAAAAAGCCGTTAACGCCGTAGTTTCCCACTTCGACAGCGCATTGTAAGACGAGTATTTACCTATTAAAGGCTCAGAAATGAAATTTAAAGCCATAATTTGTGTCATGTTAGTTGGAGTTTTTACTATGGGCCACGCTGCCACATCCCATTCGAGCCGGGATAAAGACATTGCAAGTATTCACAGCAACCTGAATAGCTTTTCAGCATTAGCTGACAACAATGCTTATGAATACTTAACCTTACTGTTTGCCCCACATGTAACAACAGACTACACCAGTTTGTTTGGGGGCGAAGCGGTAACCCAAAAACGTGAGATCTTAATGCAAAACTGGGCGGCTTTCTTGCCTGGCTTTGACAAAACATTCCACAACTTGGGAAACCCAAGTATTAATCGAAAAGAAGATATAGCGTTTGCTAACGTGCCATTTACTGCCAGTCATTGGCTAGGGCATGATGGTTTTTGGCAAGTTTCGGGCATCTACCACTTCACTTTTAGAAAGATAGAAGGGCAATGGCTGATTACTTCAGTGACACTAGAAAAGAGAGAGGAGGCGGGCAGTCGCGATATTTTAGCGATTGCGCCAGAAAATGCGAAAGACCGCTTGGCGGATCTGCAGCAAGTTAAAAACGATACCCTAGCGCACTGAAAGCAAACAAGTTACTAACGCCTGTTGAGATTTGATGCACAGTAAAAACCAACAGGCGCTAGCGTAAAACTGCGTGTTTTTCTTCAAGAAAGTCGATTAAGGCCCTAATTCTTTGGGCCTTTTGACTATGTTGCTGAAAATACATAAATAGCCCTGAATAAGGAAACCAGTTCTCTTTAAGTACGGGAACAAGCTCGCCAGTTTCAAATAATTCATCCACCATAGGTTCAACAATTCTTCCTATACCTAACCCTTTTTTGGCAGCATCAATCATCAAATCTGTATCGTTGACTACCATAGCAATCGGCATTGAAACACTCACAGCTTGCTGGTTTTGCCACAGATGAAGTGGCGCAAGTTTGTTAGAGGTAATAAAACGATATTGAATGAGCTTGTGTTGCTGAAGGCTATCAATAGACGAGGGAAGGCCATACTTTTTAGCGTAGTGAGGTGAGCAGAACAAACATTCTTTAGTGGCATTAGTTAATCGCTTTGCCACCATGCCTTCTTCTATCCTATCACCAAAGCGAATACCCACATCCATCCCATCGGTAATCAAATTTACGGCTGCATCGTTTATCGATACCTCAAGCTTTAAGTCTGGATAGCGCTCGCAAAACTCTTGGTAATAAGGCGCCAAAAGCTGTTGGAAGGCGAAGCGAGGAGTGGTAATACGAACCGTGCCCCTAGGGGTATAGCTAAGGGCGTTGACCTCTTCAAATGCAATATCTAACGTGTCGATAGCATGATGAGTTTGCTGCTTAAGTAACTTTCCCGCATCGGTTAATTCAACTCTACGCGTGGTTCGATTGAACAAAGGAACGCCCACACTTGCTTCTAGAGATTTAAGCGCGTGGCTTACAGACGGCGGTGCCATTTCTAACTGGCGAGCTGCGCCACTAATACTGCCTTCATCGGCAATAGCATGAAAAACAATAAGTTGTTGAAATGTGGTGCCGTTCACTTATAGCGCCTCTTGAAAGTCTAAGTGACAAATTGGTCGAAGGGTTTCAAGCCCAAAATTATATCTAGAATTTAATTGTTAGTTTTAAACTAATAATCTTTGAGTTAATCATCATCTAAAACTAAAGGTCATTCAAGCATAAACTTCTATCTGTTCACTTTGAACCAACCATAAAATTATCACGCAAAGGTAGAAGTAATGAGTAAAGTATTAGTTATCTCCGGCCATCCTAATTTAGACCAGTCCAATGCTAATAGCGCTATTTTGCAAAGCCTGACTAAGCGCATAGACGACATTGAAGTTAGACGTTTGGACACCCTTTATTCTAACAACCCAATTGATGTAGAGGCAGAGCAAAAAGCCTTGCTTGAAGCTGAGGTAATTGTGCTGCAGTTTCCTTTCTACTGGTATTCTGTACCAGCTTTACTTAAGCGCTGGATTGACCAAGTATTTACTTATAATTTTGCGTTTGGCCCTGAAGGAGACAAGCTGGCGAATAAACATTTTTTACTGTCCATTTCGGTAGGTGGTCCAAAAGAGTCTTATGGACCGCTAGGCTATAACCATTTCAGTGTGGAAGAATTCTTACGCCCGCTAGAACAGCTCGCTTACCTCGCAAAAATGCAGTACCACAAGCCAATTTACAGCCATCGCATGGTGTACATTGAAGGTGTTTACAACACGCTTTCAGACGTTCAGGGCCGTGGTGATCAACATGGTAAGCGGGTAGCCGATGCTATTGATGTTTTGATGAACTCTCCAGAATTGCGTATTAAACAGTTTGTAACGACGTGGTTTGGGCAGTTCGATCAATTACCGGCGTCAAGTGAAGCGTTTCTACCGAATCTCAGCGAGGAGGTTGTCTGGCAAGCGCCAGAGGGACGATTTCAAGGCCATGCTGGATTCAACGACTGGTACGCGTGGGCACGCAAGACGTTTAAACCTAACTGTGAGCACCGTGTAGATCAAATTGATATCAAACCCGATGCTGATTCAGCGAAGCCCAATGGGTTTATAGTAGACCTTCGAATTAACCTTCGCGCTGACACATTTGAATCGTCTGACTTTAAAGGGGAATCGGTTGAGGTACAGGTAAAAGAGCGCTGGCATGTGCATATTGATACCGAAGGTAAAGTAACCATCGACAGTTACGTTGTTAGTTCTTTGTAGAGATTAACAACGTGCTAAAAACTCAAAACCAGAACTTAAAACCAAGACAAAAAGCATTTAAAAAGTTAGGCGAGACGATGAATAAACCTATCCTGTTTACAAGAAAAACCAGCCAGTCTCTGGCGTTAATTGTGCTCTCTGGCATGGGCATTACCGCTTCGTTTAGCGAAGCCGCGGTAAACGAAGCAATAGGGGCGCTCTATTCAAGTAAGTTTGAAAGCAACATAAGTCAGAACCTAACACCGCTGCACAAAGCAGTGTGGGATAACGATATACAGCGTGTTAAGGCACTTATAGACAGCGGCGCAGATGTTAACGGACTCGATAGATTAATGGGGGTAGCGCCGCTTCATCTGGCTGTTCAAGGAAGAAACGTAGACCTTGTTAAACTGCTTGTGAAAGAGGGAGCATTCGTAAACTTGCAGTCAGTACGCCTGGGCGGAACGCCACTGCTATTGGCCGTGTGGCACAGAAATATTCCCGCGGTGGAATATTTATTAAGTTTGCCCGACATCGATACCACCGTTATTTCAGCGGCAGGCGCTACAGCCCTTGGGTTTAATCGAAGCGGTACAAAAGCAAACGATAAAGCGTTAAATGAAGATGTTGCCACTATTAACGCGCTATTTGCGGCTCATAAAGCAAAAACGCTGCAGCAAGCGCAAGAAAAAGCAGCCATTTATATGATCGTTGCCAACCAAGCGCTGTCTGAAGAAGAAATGGTAGCTGAAATAAAAGTGCTGCTAGAAAAAGGGTATGACGTTAATGCGGTTGCGCCCGTATTGAAACAAGGCAGTGATTTTCATAGCGCGCTGCTGCTTGCAGCGATGAAAGGCTACCTGAAAGTAGCAAAGCTGTTGCTAGATAACGGCGCAGATCAAACGCTTACCGGCGCCTACATGGCCGCAATTGCTTTACACAAAGCCGCATATTTTGGGCGTGCAGACATGCTGACGTTACTTAGTCAATATCCTGGCTTTCAGGAAGTGCTTAACGCGCAAGGTCCTAACAACGGGTATACACCGCTTCATGACGCAGTGTGGCATGGGCATTTAGAGGCAGCGAAAGTATTGGTGGAAGCAGGAGCTAGGTTAGATTTGAAAGGTTACGATGGCAATACACCAGAGCAGCTTGCAAGGCAAAACGGTTATTCTATGATTGCTGAATACCTAGAAAATACGCGAAGCAAGCGTGGAAATGCCCCGCGTAAGTGAGCTGAAAAAAGCGTACTAATCTGCAACGCTAAATTTTGACGACGTTCTTACGTATACAATGGTTTCGCTCTGGTTTGCGTTTTCAACAGAATGGTGTGCGGCAGTTGATGATTCAATATAACTTCCTGCGTTTAATTCAATCTGTCTGGAGGTATTGTTTTGGGTATAATTGAGACTACCCTTGATAACCACTGCCTTGAATTCATCACCATTAGATTTTATTGAACCTTTAAATCCTTTTGGAAGCTTGATAAGGGTGCCGTATACACTACTTGTCTCGCCCCACAAATAGGCAATAGAAACACCGTCGGCCGCTATATTTACAAGGTCGCTTTTTTGCAGCCACACCATATTGTCTGCGTGAACGTTGATTGGCCTTTCGCCGTTGTCAAAATGTTCTTTTGATGGCTTTACAAGGTATGGGCCTTCATCAATTTCCAGGTAAATCAGGTTGGTTTTGTCGTTTGCCGCAGTGGTGTGATCTTCACCTGCAGGTTGAGTCCAAAACGAACCTGTTGGCATCCACATCTTTGCTGCGTTTGGATCGTCATTGTGCATTTCACCTTCAATCACAATACCTCTATAGGTTATGTTGTGAATGTGCGGTGGCGATTCAAAGCCTTTGTTAAATCGCACTAACATCCCCGTTGCCGTGTCTTTTGTTCGGTCTCCCCACAAGTCTGCTGCCCCGGGGCTTTTGTCGCCACGGGCTGGGTTCAAGAAACCCCATTCTACATCCTTAGCTGCAATAACTTTGTCTTGTGCTTGTGCGCCGGGTACAAGAAGAAAACAGGTGCTCAATAATAGCGATGCTATTGTAAGTTTGTTTCGTTTCGTTGGTTTCATTCAAACCTCCTAATTGTTGGTCGTAGGTTTTATTTAACAGGCAGGCACAGTCTATTATTTCGAATAAGTCTCATAAACGACCAAAATCAATAAAGACTTTCCTGAAAATGTGGATAATAGAGGTGATCCATTTTGCTTTGTCTTTCTTGCCATGAAATCAAAAGAGTGAAATAAACGTTGAGGGAAGTATGAAAACCGAAGACCTGTCTGTGTTCGTAAAGGTGGCTGAAGTGGGCTCGATAACCACTGCTGCGATAAAACTTGATATTAGCTCATCTGCTGCAAGTATGGCGGTTAAACGTTTAGAAGAGCAGCTTGGCGTAGCGCTATTTGTGCGAAGTACACGCAAAATTCGATTGTCACCTGAAGGAGAGCAGTATTTGCCTATGGCAAAGCAGGCACTCGACACCTTACAGCAGGGCCTTGCACTAGTGACAGAGCAGAAGCAGAGTATTCATGGTGAGCTTCGCATGGCGATGTCTTCGGAAATGGGGCGCAACCTAATGCGTGAACTGCTAAATAAAGTGCAGCGCGCAAATCCAGAACTTTCATTGCGATTACATGTGAGCGACAGTCGGGTGGACTTCTACCGCGATGGTGTAGATGTAGCACTTAGAGCCATGACAAAAGAAGCGGTTAAAGAATCGCAGATGTATGGTTTTAAAGTGTGCAATATTCCGCATGTGATTTGCGCGTCTCCCGATTATTTAGAAAGAAACGGTGAGCCTACAACTTTGACTGATTTAGCGCAGCACAACGCACTTCTTTATAAGCTCTACGACCAAACCCACAATACGTGGGAACTTATCAACGAGGGCGAGAGAGTTAAAGTGAAAGTGAACAGTAATCGCGCTGTGAATGACGGTGATATTGTTCGGCGCTGGTGCGTAGATGGAGAGGGGATAGCTAAAAAGTCATGTATAGACGTTGCGGGGGATTTACTGAGCACAAAGCTGCAGCGTATTTTGATTGGTTACCACGTACCGCTAACTGAAATGTGGCTCATGCTGCCTAGCCGGCATCTTATTACGCCAGCGGTAAGATTAATTAGAGATGAATTAAAACAGGTTATTGAAAGTAAGCGTCAACGTCTTATTCAAAATCAAATATTAAAAGAGAGTGAATGGCCGCCGTGTGACAACGCCTAATTTAGTTAAAACAACACCTGAACATCATAAACGGAGAGGCTTTAAAAGCCTCTCCTTAAACCTTAAAAGCGATAGGCGGCGGTAAGCCTAAAGCGTTGAGGCGCGCCAGGTTCAACCCACACATCTGCGAAAGAGTTAGTATAAAACTCTTCATCAAACAGGTTATCTACTGCAACTTTAACTGACAAGTTTTCTACAGGCTCTATTTCAGCAAACGCACGAACCGTGGTGTAGCTTGGTAAGTAGAAGTCGGTAGCGGTTTGACCTAAACGCTCATCAACATACAACAGTCCTGAACCGATACGTACTGGCATATCAGCAAATGTAAGTCCCTTGCTCAACTGAATGCTCAATTGGTTTTCTGGAACGTTAATTAAAGGATCGCCAGATTCAATGGCTGCAACAAAGTTAGCATCCGCCGCATCGTTTGTACTTTCAGCATCTACGAAGGTGTACGACACCCAAAGCGAAATATCATTTTCAAATTCAGCGTTAATGTCTAACTCAACACCACGGCTACGCGCTTCGCCACCAGGGGTTAAGAAGAAGCCGTCAGACGCCTCAGGGCTATCATCATAAACAAGGATGTTACTTTGCTCGATATTAAACACGGCGAAGGTGATATCACCCCGTATATTATTAAACATTGATGTGAGATCGGCTTTAACACCAATTTCCGCAGATTTAGATTCGTTAGGTTCAAACGGATTTCCGGCGAAATCCGACCCCGTCAGCTGACGGAAACCTTCACCGTAAGTTGCGTACACACTTTTGGTGTCATCAAACAGATAAACAGCACCCACTTGTGGAGAAAAGCGTGTGTCGTCTTGTGATGTGGTACTTACAGGTGACGCAAGGCGATTATCAATTTCCTGCTCGAACTTATCGAAGCGACCACCCAGCCTAACTTGGAAATTATCAGTGATGTTGATTTGGTCTTGGAAATAGATACCCCACGCTTCCTGAACTTCAAAACGGTCCAAGTTATCAGACAATTCCACATCTGGAAGTGGTGAGTAATCCGGATTAAAAATATCGACCACTAAGTACTGTTCTAAGTCCAAGTCTTTAATGTCAGTATCGCTTGAAAAGAATGGCGGGCGATAGCGCAGAATAATCTGGTCATTTTCAAACTTATCGTAGTCAGCACCAATAATCACGCGATGTGATAGCGACCCAGTATCGAATTGTCCCGCTATTTCGCCGCGTAAAACGAAGTAATCGGTTTGGAAATTACGGTAGCGCTTAAAACGAGACAACAAGGCTTGATTAGGATCGATAAATAACGTTTGGCGACCACCAAAGTTGTTTTCTAATGCATTACCCTCGAAAGTGGTATCGCGTAAGCCAGCACCCAAAAGCAGGTTCCATTCGTCAGCAAGTTTATGAGAAACCTCAATTTGATGACCAACCACTTCCGTATCGATGGTGTCGCCATTAGGATCGCCAGTAAAGATTTCAATTGGCTGATGGCCCAACTTACCATCGATGGCCACTACGCCACGGTCGAAAGGAATTTTTTGCTCGGTGTATTCGAGTTCGTACGTAACCGTGGTGTCTGCTGATGCTTCCCACGTAACCGATGGATAAAAGCCAAAACGCTCAGTTTCTACTGTATCGCGGAAACTTTCAGCATCTTCATAAAAGCCTACTAAGCGTACACCTACATTTTCAGTACTGCCTGCAACCGATTGTACATCAGTCTCAATGCGCTTCTGCGACCAGCTTCCGTAAGTTGCTTTAATTTCACCATCTTGACGAAACTGGGGGCGCTTTGTAACAAGGTTTACCGCTCCACCTGGTTCACCGCGACCAAACAGCGCAGCTTTAGGGCCTTTTAATACTTCAACATGATCAATGCCAGAGAGATCACGAGGTCCGCCAAATCCGCGTCCTGCGTTAAAACCGTTTACCAGAAACCCGCTAGGTAAGTTTTCGTCACCTGAAAAACCACGAATAGCAAAGCTGTTCCAAAGGCCACCAAAGTTATTTTGTCTGGCTACCGAAGCGGACAAGTCTAAAGCGTCGTTAAGGTTTATAGCGCCTGCATCATTGATGAGACCAAGGTCGATATCCTGCGCTGCCGCCGGCACTTCTTTATATTCAAATGCCCCTTGATACGCACGGTGCATACCATGCACCGTAATTTTCTCTACATCAGCTTCCGATTGAATATTAGTGTTTTGCGCATTTGCAGGCGCATTCAAAAGCGTCGCGATAGAAAGGGCGAGGGTAGATTTTACCCAGCTAGTCTTCATTAGTGTTTTCCTGTGTCTTTCTTATTTTTGGTGAAAATTGAGGTAGCTGTTTAAAACTGGCCGATGAAAACTCCGGGGCTTCAAACAAGTGATGATAGTAGAATTTGCGCAACGACGCATGAAATTCACGAACATTATTTTCGTAGTTAACCATGGCTTTAACATCGGTATCAGCAGCACTCGTTAATAAGCGTTGCGTTAACAAAGACGGGGATAGCAGAGCAACATAGCTTGCAATTTTATCTTTGCGTAAGGTGGCGGCTTGATAAGCCTCTGAAAGTTCCTTTGCCGTTTGGTCGCCAACTTGTTGAAATGCGTAATACCACTTCCAATTAAATGAACTGTCTCGCTGTGGATCAAAGTCGGTTTTATCCGCCCACTGTGGGTGAGTTTCAATAAACGCTTCCCATGTTTGTTCAACAGGTTTGTCCCATGCACTGTTAACGGCTTCTCGCTGCGTGAGCACAATGTCGCCGCCCTCAGGTGTATCAACCGACGCATTAATTACGGTGTGCCCGGTAACTGGCACAATAACCGTTGTGACAAGCCATACGCCTAACATGATTGAAGCTAGGTGCGTGGCGCTGAAATTAGCAAAACGCTTAGCAGCTCCTATAGCAAGCACAATAGCGCTCCAAACAATTATGCTGCCAATGACGATGGTACAAACCGTTACTGTTTGAAACACAGACGCGCCACTCACTACACTAAAGGCAATAAACGGAATAAGCGTAACCAGTGCCAAGGGGACTAGTGTTACCAATACGCGTGATGACCAAATAGCATGCGAATTGCGTGCGGTTACATTAAGTAAGTCAAAACGGCGGGCTTCGCGTTCCTTCGCTTTTAAGTCGTAAAGGAGCAAAATGATAAACAGAGGCAACAGCACACTGGTAACGAAAGCAAAGTCAAAACGCCCTAAGAAAGCAAGCTCCGGATTGTCTGTATCGCTTTCATAAATCTGACCTTCTAGCGCTAGCATTCTAATACGGTGCTTCCACGGAAACACATCGCGCTCTCCTACAGCAGCAAACGCCAACGGCGAGGGCGGGGCATAGGTCAAATGAAAGGCGTAATAGGCTACCATGCCATAATTAGATTGGTGAGTAAGGACAGCGTTGCGTTCTGTTTCATCTTTCTCTAACAAGCGCTCTATAGTGGATTGCTGCTCTTGCATTTCCGAATAGCCAGACCACAACGACACCGAGCTTAAAAGAAACACGACCAAAAGCGTTAGTTTTATCTGACGATGGCCAAATACGAAACCCGCTTCTCGTTTAATATCATTAAAACGGATCATGGATTTAATCTCCTAACTGCAGCTTGAAGAAGTAGTGCGGTAAGTCCCATCCAAAGCAACAGCTGAATAAAATAAATCAACGCGTTACTAATGCGTGTGCTTCCTACTTCTGGTTTAAAATCAAACTTTGCTAAGATCGCCCAGTTATCTGCGCCAACCACAGCTTTGTCTGCTGCTTCTTCACTGGCGTTGCGGTTCATATCTAACTTGTAATCGAGTTTTTCAGCGTGAACCTTGTTTAAAGCCTGAACAAACTCAAGTCTCAGCGTTTCCGCTTCCCTTAAAAAGCGGTGGTGTGTCTCGAGGCTAGTTCCCGCAAGGATCGTAGAAATAGAGCGCACCGCAACCGTAGGCGAAAGCCAGCCAAACTGCCGTGCTATTTGGGCTTGTTCCAACTCTTCGGTCATGCGGGTTTCAGCAAACTCATTAAGCACTTTGGCTTGTCGACCTTCGGAGTACTGGGCAACAATGCCCCTGAAGTTAACGGGTAAGTCGTCAACTGAATCTACATTGTATTTAGCTAGTAAATCTTCTTTTAGCTTTTTGAATGCAGGATCATTAACGTCATGACCGTCACCTAAACTTCTAAGTTTTTCTTCCACTTTGAAATCGGCTTCAAGTTTTCCCATTGAAGGGGCAATGTTTGTGGCAACGCTGCTCCCTAAACGAGGAAGCAACACACAAGCGCTCATCCAAATGACAACAAGTACGGTGAAGCTAACGCTGCTTTTCTCAAATATGGCCGAGCACGCAGTGACTACCGTGGCCCACAGTAAAAAGTAAACCACATAACTAAGGCAAAAGAGTATTACGACAAGTGCACTTTCGTTTGAAAACGCGACATAAAGACAGGCAAACAGTAGCGGGAGTAAAAATAGGCTGCTAGCGATTACGAGAGCCAGAAGCTTCCCTAAGAGCAATTGCCAACGGGTGGTGCCTTGAGAAAGCAGTAAGGTTAGCGTGCCGGCTTCGCGTTCACGTGACACGCTGCCGTAGCCAATTAGAATAATAAATAAAGGTGCGAGAACCAAAGCTAAAAAGCTGGGTGTTAAACTACTAAAGCGTGTAAGCCCTGCGGATTGGCGCTGCTCGGCGAACATCGCACTATTTTGGCGGTGTCCTTCTAAAAATATAGCGTTCCCCGTGTAGGTATCGACACCCGGTTCAATTACGCTCAGTGGAGTGGGGGCACGAAATACATAATGACCATAATGCACCATGCGATGAGGGTGCTTGTCGGGCTGTGCCTCAAAGCGTTGTTCAGCTTCTGTTTGAAGGTGGTCTCTGGTGTGGGAAGCCTCATCGATGTGAAAGGCATTAACTACCAGTGCAGCTATGGTAAGCATAGCGCCTAGCAATAAAACGGTCGCTGCTACTTTTGTTCGCAACCAATAGCGCCACTGTTCAGCACAAATGATTCTAGCAACATTCAGTATCATACATTACGCCCTGCAAATGCTGCGTGAACGGCTTCAGTATCTATTGGCGTATCGCCAGCGCGCTCGAAGGAACCTGTGAGTTTGCCATTACTTAAAAGCACAATTCGATGGGCAACTTGGCAGGCACCATAAACGTCGTGGGTAACCATAAAAATAGTAGCGCCACCCGCTGCCAGCTCTGACACTAGCGCATTAAATTCGTCGATGGCTGCTGGATCTAGCCCAGATGTAGGTTCGTCTAAGAACAGTACAGGCGCATTGCGCAGTAGGGCCAAGGCAATTGCGGTCTTCTGACGCATGCCTTTTGAATAATTAGATAGCGCCTTATTCCACGAATCTTCTTGAAGTGCGACCTTGCGAAGTGCGGCGAACATATCGTCGTCAGACTTATCGACTCCAGCCACTGACAAGAAATAACGAATGTTTTCTACGCCAGAAAGATGGCCATATAAGGTGACAGACTCGGGTAAGTAGGCAACAGACTTTTGAACTTGGTTTGGCTGGGTAGAGGCATTATGCCCTAATACAGTGGCGCTACCGCTACTTGCCTTCATAAGCCCTAAAAAAGTTTTAAGGGTGGTGGATTTACCTGCACCATTTCCACCTAAAAGTGCAAATACTTCGCCTTTTCCTACATTAAAATTGAGATTGTCTAGAAGCGTGCGATCGTCAACACACACGGTAAGCGCATCCGCGCATATCACTGAATTTGTTTGCATTGTTTGGAGAAGCTATACATTAGAATTGTGATGCAATGTTATAATATAACCATCTAGATGGGAATAGCTTTTATTTAGGTAGTGTGTGTTTTGTTTTAATTAGAAATAATTTACAAATTTCGGAAGCTGAGACGAAAAAGGCTTGCCGAGTGGCAAGCCTTTGAAATTGGTGGAGCTGGCGGGATTTGAACCCGCGTCCAGAAAATGTCTACCTTTGGTACTACATGCTTAGTTTGTCATTTATTTAACTGCTTGGAACTCCGACAAACAGGATTTCCTTGCAGCTGGCCTAATACTGTTTCGCGGTTCACCCTTAGACAAGGTTCCCTCGCTATCCTACTTGGATGACCTTCCGAATCCCCGCTAGCAGGAAAAGACTAGGGTGGAAGGGCCTATGCCGGTTATTAAGCGGCTAGTGCGTATGTTTCGTCGTTTGCGACTATTTAAATGCGGCTTTTTAAGAGGCAAACCGCTCCTCTGCATGCACCTCCGGCTTCCTAGATCCTGTCGAATCCTAATCAGCCCCGAGTGTGATTTTCAATAATAGCACAATTGTTACATGGTGAAATACATTCTTTTGAAAATTACTATAAATTTTAAGGGTTTGGCTATAAATCAACCAAAAATAACATCTAGTTTTTCAAAAGCTTAGCTGTGTGGCTTTCAGTTGAAGCTTTGCTTAAACAGCAACACACAAACATTGAGTATTATTGAACTACCATAGATGTGTGGATGCTTGAGTAAAATTCAAGTGCCGAGCGCACAAGGGCTGTGCAAGAAACGCAATTTATAAACTAAAATAGCGCTTTTTATTTGATTACTTTAGCGAATTTTTAAGGAAATAGTGCTGATGTAATGATGCAATTAGTAGCAAGAACCATTAAAGTACGTGAGCATAATTAAAAGGCTTGTAGTGTAAATGTCTTCAGATTCCATATTGTATTCTCCGTATACCTTGCCATGTGGCGTAACAGCGCGAAACCGTCTTGTTAAAGCTGCTATGGAAGAAAATATGTCGAGTATGGGAAATATTCCCGGAGAGTCTTTGTACTCACTCTATCGATATTGGGCCCACGGCAATTTAGGCATGGTGATCACAGGCAACGTTATGGTCGATAAAGGCGCCATGACAGGGCCAGGTGGCGTTGCACTAGAAAAAGATACCGACATCGCACCGTTTCAAAAGTGGGCAAAAATCATTAAGTCTAATGGCGCTTTAGCCATAATGCAGATTAATCACCCTGGTCGACAGGTATTTAAAGCGATGAAAGGCAAAGCTATTGCGCCTTCTGCTGTACCGCTTGATATGGGTAAACACTCCAAGCTATTTGCTCAACCGCGAGAAATGACCTGCCAAGACATTCACGATGTATGCAAACGTTTCGTTCAAACTGCTAAGCAAGCTGAAAAAGCCGGGTTTGATGGCGTTGAAATTCACGCCGCTCACGGTTATTTGCTTACGCAGTTTTTGTCTCCGCTTACTAATCAGCGTCAAGACGAGTGGGGCGGTTCTATTATTAATCGCGCACGCTTGCTGATAAACATAGTCAGTCAGGTTCGAGCGGTTTGCGCTAAAGACTTTATTGTTATGGTAAAGCTAAATTCTGCAGACTTTCAGAAAAATGGCTTTTCTTTTGATGATGCCTGTGAGGTGGTAAATCGCTTGGAAGCCTTGGGTGTTGATGTTGTAGAACTGTCTGGCGGCAGTTATGAAGCGCCTGCCATGCAAGGGCAAACTCGTGACGACACCACGCTGGCAAGAGAAGCGTACTTCTTGGAATTTGCGCAGGCTCTGGTGAGTAAAACTGATATTCCGCTTATGACAACTGGCGGTATAAAAAGGGCCGAGGTAGCAGAGGAAGTGATTGAGCAGGGCTGTGCCCTTGTTGGATTAGCCAGCGCCCTTGCTATTACGCCCGACTTAGCTAAAAAGTGGCAACAAGAATGGGCGTATTCGGGCATAATTCCACATTGCTCTTGGAAAGATAAATCGCTTGCAAGCCTTGCGAATATGGCCATGGTGCGAAGACAACTTAGACGCCTTGGGAATAACCTAACTACCTTAAGAAACCCGTCACCGCTGTGGAGTCTGATTCTTGATATGCTACATCGCAAGAAAATGACGAAACGAGACGTAGGTTAAACCTACTACACTTCCTTTTTGGCAGCCCAAATAAAAACACAGCGTTAAACGCTGTGTTTCATCATTCGTTCTTTTTGACGTTGCCAATCTTTGTCTTTAATGGTGTCACGCTTGTCATGGGCGTGCTTACCTTTTGCTAGGTGAATTTCTAGTTTCACCCAGCACTTTTTCCAATACATAGACGTGGCAACGATTGAATAACCTTGGCGGTCTCGCGCACCCATTAAGCGGTCAATTTCTCGTTTGTTCAGCAACAATTTGCGAGCACGCTCTGGAGCAGCGATAACGTGGGTAGAGGCTTGATTCAGCGGACTAATTCTACACCCTACCAAATACGCTTCGGCATTCTGGATAATAATGTACGCATCGGTAATGTTCACTTTACCGGCACGAATACTTTTAATTTCCCACCCTTGAAGCTCAAGTCCGGCTTCGAACTTGTCTTCTAGGAAATAGTCGTGACGCGCTTTTTTATTCTGCGCGATATTTCCTGTGGTGTTTTTGTTGGCTTTATTCTTTTTCATGCTGGCTATTATACTGATTGTTCAAAGGAATGTCTTTAGTTGTCATTGTTATCTTATATTGGGGCATTTGGTTCAAAACCGAATACGAGCGAACCAAATTTTCTGTGATACAATGCGGACAAGAGTTTTAATTGTAGTGGAATCAATGCCAAGTATTCATAGAAGCGCGCTGGTAGCTCATAGTGCAGAAGCCATGTTTAACTTAGTCAACGATGTAGCTTCCTACCCAGAGTTTTTGCCAGGCTGTACCGATAGCAAAATACTCGACACGTCGGCGCAAAGCATGAAAGCGTCATTGTTAGTGGCAAAAGCTGGTATCAAGCAATGGTTTACAACGCACAACGTGTTAGAGCCAGGTAAAAGTATTCAAATGCAACTGGTCGACGGTCCGTTTCGCTCGCTTACCGGTGGCTGGACATTTTCAGCGTTATCAGAAGAAGCCTGTAAAATTGAATTAAACCTAGAGTTTGAATTCAGCAATAAACTAGCTGAAATGGCTTTTGGTAAAGTGTTTAACAGTTTAGCCAGCAGTATGGTTGCAGCGTTTACAGACCGAGCGCGGAGCGTGTACGCATGAGTAAGAAGCTCATCAATATTGAGGTTGCCTACGCGTTACCCACCAAGCAAACTATCATTGATGTTGCTATTCATGAAAATGCGACGGTAGAAGAAGGGATAAACGCGTCTAACGTGCTTGAGCAGTTTCCCGAGATTGATTTGAAAGCAACAAAAGTGGGTATTTGGAGCCGCGTGGTTAAGCTTCGCGACACGCTTACCGATGGCGACCGTATTGAAATTTACCGCCCGCTTATTGCTGACCCTAAAGAAATCCGCAAGCGCCGTGCTGAGAAAGCGAAAGAGGAAGGGCGCGCTGACAAAGTCACAGGTGGAAAGGTAAATCCACTTAAGGCGAAGTCATAGCAGTCAGCTGAACGCTTCTACGCCAGCGCCAAAGATAGATACAAAAATGGCCTTCAAGTGAAGGCCATTTTTTTAAAGAAGACAAAGGCTATTAGCTTTTTTCTGAAATACTGCCTAACTCCAGGAAAGGGGAGGCATCAATATCTTCAGCATCCATCATGCTAGCAATTCGCTGAACGGTAGCGACCATTTGGCTTTGCTCCCACTCTTTAAGCTGTGAAAAACGCTCGACAAAGTGTTCTTGAAGCGGGCGAGGTGCGTCAACCACCGCCTCTTTACCACGTTCGGTTAAGAATACGCCCACTTTTCGTTTATCTTGCGTACTTCTTATGCGCGTAGCTAAGTCTCGTGATTCTAGTCTATCTAGAATATTCGTGATGGTTGCAGGGCTTAAGTTAATATTCTCTGCAATTTCGCGCACCATTATACCCGGGCGCTCTTCAATATTTTGCATCACCAATAGCTGTGGGCCTGTTAAACCCACGTGTTTACTTAGCTGCTTGCTGCGTAGGTCTACAGCGCGTATTACGCGCCGTAGTGCCACTAATAGTTCTTCTTCTTTTCGCATGTTACTTCCAACAAATGCGTAACCCAACGGTTACTTAAGCAAATGAATAAAATGTTGGTGCTTATGATAGTGATCGATGACGTCATTAATGACCGAAATCTTCGACCAGCCCATAATATCATAGTTCTGACCACCTTCACTAAGGTGCACTTCGGCGCGATAGTACGTGGCCTTTTTGTTTTCGTCCAGTGCTGGTGTGTCACTTGGACCAAATTCAGGCTGTTCTGTCGATACAGGATGTACAGCATAAATGAACTCAGGGTCATTGCCCATATCAACGGTTAATACGAGTGCTTCGTCGGTATCTTCAATTTTTATTTCAAATTGCTGCGCTTTAAACTCCTCGCTTACTTCTGTTAGCGCAGGCTTCACCACTTTGTTGATGTAACGACGAACGGCAGTTTCATCTGGAAAGGTCACAATATTTTCAAGGCGCTCTTTCCAGTTTTTGTCAGAGTCATTATGCTGCGGTGTACCCGTTAGTACTTGTAAACTTTCACGTTTGTACGCCTCGATACGAAGGGCTTTCAATAGTCCCGATATAGCGATAAGCAACACAATAGCAAATGGCAGTGCGGCGGCAATCGTCATAGTTTGCAGCGCGCCAAGCCCACCAGCGTAAAGCAGCACTGAACTCACCACACCAACGCCAACAGCCCAGTATACTCGTTGCCACAACGGCGTATTGTTTTCACCGTGTGAACACAGCATATCGACAACCATGGCACCCGAATCACATGAGGTTACAAAGAACACAATGACCATCAATACTGCTATAAGGCTTAGTACTGAAGCGAAAGGGAACTGCTCTAAAAATACAAACAGTGCCACTGAAGTATCTTCATTTACCATTTGTGCAAGTACGTCTTTACCTTGCACTAACACCTGATCAATAGCGGCGTTGCCGAATACGGTCATCCAAAATAGTGTAAATGCTGATGGAATAAGCAGTACGCCCATTACAAATTCGCGGATGGTTCTACCGTATGAGATACGCGCGATAAACAGGCCAACAAACGGTGCCCATGCTAACCACCAACCCCAGTAGAAGATGGTCCAGCCACCAATCCAGTCTGTTTTTTCATAGGCGAACAGGTTAAATGTGTTGCGCACTAAATCAGACAGATAAGCCCCAGTGTTTTGCATGAACGCTTGCAGTAAAAATACGGTTGGGCCTAAAACAAGAACAATTAAAAGTAGCAGTAAGGCTAAAACCATATTGGTTTCTGACAGACGGCGTATGCCTTTTTCCAGGCCAGTAGTTACAGAAATTACGGCTAAGCCAACAACGCCTGCCATTATAGCTATTTGAACACCAGTATTTGACGGTAGACCAAATAAATAGTTAAACCCCGCATTTACTTGCGAAGCGCCAAAGCCTAGCGACGTCGATACACCAAACACCGTTGATGTAACCGCGAATATATCAACCACGTGCCCAGGCCAGCCATAAATCCGGTCACCAATTAATGGATATAAAGCAGAACGCAGTGTAAGAGGTAAGTTTTGACGGTACGCAAAATAGCCCAAAATCAGCGCCACTACCGCATAGATTGCCCAAGCATGAACACCCCAATGGAAAAATGTGGTTTTCATTGCTTCGCGAACGGCGTCAATACTTTCAGCCTGTGCAGTGGGGGGCGCTAAAAAGTGCATTAAGGGCTCGGCAACGCCAAAGAACATAAGCCCAATTCCCATTCCTGCTGCAAATAACATACTAAGCCAAGTCCCAAAGCTAAATTCGGGGCTTGCGTGATCTGGGCCTAACTTAATTTCGCCGTAGCGTGACATGCCGAGGAAAACAACAAACACCACAATTACTGCGACAGTAAATACATAAAACCAACTACCGTTGGTCACAATTGCGCTCTGAAGCTTTTGGAAAAGCGCGTCTGCTGTTTCAGGAGTACCAGCAGCGAAGATAAGTAAACATAGGATTAAAGCTGACGATGTAATAAACACCGGCTTGTTGAGTGGAGATTTATTTTCGTTCTCAATCACGCAGTAAATTCCTTTCACCTTTTATAAATTTCGGTTTATACGCAGAAATATACCGCATGGAGCATTTTTTATAAACATCAGATGAAATTATTTGATTTGTATGTATTTGGTCAATGAGTCAAAGTGCAGTATTTTTTTGCAGTTGTTTTTACAATAAAAATTAGACTTTCTGCTAGGTTTTAGGTGTTTTAGGTTAATTATTAATCGTTAGAGTAGAAATAATTAATAGATTGTGTATCGTAATATATGATCTTTTTGATATGTGTTTTAAGTAAACACTGTCCGAAGAATAAAAAAACAATTGAAGGAAACACACACAAATGCGAAAAACTCAGCTTAGCTGTGCAATCATCGCTGCACTGGCATCCACCTCTCTGGCTGCGCAAGAATCTAAAGCGCCCGCTAAACTTGAAACCATAGAAGTTACCGCCACGAAAAGAAGTGAATCAATCCAAGATGTCCCTGTCGCAGTCTCTGCGTTAGATGGAAAAGCATTAGAAAACCTCGGTATTGATAACTTCCAAGACTACGTAGAGTTTTTACCGAATGTGGTATTCCAAGGTACAGGTCCAGGGCAAAACGAAATATACATTCGTGGTGCGGCGACCACGCAATCAAGCATTACCCTGTCATCTGTTCAAGCACTTCAGCCCTCAGTGGCTTTCTATCTTGATGAAATGCCTGTTTCTATGGCTGGCCGAAACTTAGATATTTTTGCTACTGACGTTGAGCGTGTAGAGGTTCTACCTGGGCCGCAAGGTACGTTATTTGGTGCGAGTTCTCAGGCAGGTACAGTCCGCCTAATCACAAACAAGCCAGATCACTCTGGATTTGCTGCAGGCTTCGATACCAGTATCTCTACCACAAAAGGCGGAGATATGAGTAACACGGTGGAGGCATATTTCAACGTTACTCCAACTGACAACCTTGCGCTGCGTGTGGCTGCCTACAATGAAAGTCAGGGCGGTTGGATTGACAGCATTGAAAATGAGCCAGGAAATGGTGGTTACATTGGAAGTGCAGTAGTTATTGATCGTATTTCTGGAAATGCATTGCAGAAACAGGGCATCGATCCGGCTGCGATGGATGCACGTCGTGAAATCAATGGTTTTACCCGCAGTGAAGCCGCCGTTGTGTCGCCAAGAAACAGCGAACATGTTGAAGATAACTTTAATGACGCGGTCTACTCAGGGGCGCGATTCGGGTTGTCTTACATTATCAACGAAGATTGGGATGTTCTGGTTCAACACACTCAACAAACACTTGATACTGAAGGTGTGTTTGCCTACGACCCCACAGTGGAAGGCGAAAGCTCGGCAATTCGCTTTCAAAGCGATGAAAACTCCGACGAATTTGGCTTAACCACATGGACCCTAAATGGTCGTTTGGAAAAACTAGATGTGGTGTATACCGGTGGTTACCTTGATCGTGAAATAGACACGCTTACCGATTACACCGGCTACACCAACGGCGGCTTATTTTCCGCGTACTATGTGTGTACGCACTATGAAACGCCAGATAATCCAGATGACGCGCGCTGCCTCGATCCAAGTAAATACTACAAAGAAGACACTACTAGCACTCGCTTAACCCACGAACTACGTTTCAGCACAACGATGGATACACCATGGCAGCTGACGGCGGGTGTGTTTTATGACGAACAGGAAGTAGGCTCAGTAGGCCAGTTTAAAATCGCAAGCCCTGAAATTTTTGAGAACCTTGCAAGTTCATGGAATGCGCTGGCGGGTGACCGTGGAATTAACAGCGATGGTGGCCCTTTCTCTCCTGAAATTAGCTTTGTAAACGACGTTACGCATACTATCGAGCAAATCGCAGTATTTGGTCAGCTAGGCTATGAAATTACTGATACGCTTACTGCTACCATTGGTGCGCGCTGGTATCAAATTGACGATATTTATCGCGGCGCTACATCAACACGCGACGTAACAAGCCGATTAGAAGCCTATGGTCAAGGCGTGCTAGATCCCGCCGTTTATGATGGTTTGGGTCTTGACGGCCAAGGTGTTGTAGATGCTATCCAAGATGGTTCATTGGAAATTGGCTTACTAGACAGTGACGGAGTACTCACGGTTGACGATACCATTTTCAAATTTGGCCTCGACTGGAAAGTAAATGAAAACGTATTGCTTTTTGCGAACTATTCAGAAGGCTTCCGTCCACCAGTAACAAACAGACTAGGCGGTGACGCAGCGGCAAATGACACTGGGGCGTTTGCGGATTTCCGTGTTCCGGTTTACTCAACAACAGATACGCTGGATAACTACGAAATTGGCCTGAAAGGTGACTTCTTAGACGGAATTTTGCGTGTTAATGCTACTGGTTACTATTCAGAAATCAGCGACTTGCAAACGTCGCGTTTCGATCCTGCGAATATTAGTTTCTTAGTCTTTACCGATAATGTTGGTGATGCAGAAGTTAAAGGGATTGATGCAGACATTACGTGGTTAGCAACAGATAACCTAGTCATTAACGCAGCATTTAGCGTACTGGATACTGAACTGGTTAGTATTAACCCTGAACTAGAAGGTATTGCGGCTGGCGTAGGCAGTGAGCTTCCGTACTCTGCTGATTTCTCAGGCAACATTAGCGCACGTTATTTCTTTGAGTTAGACGGCGGTAAAGAAGGGTATGTTAATGCATCACTTACCTACACCGGCGACCGTCTTGCTGGCATGGTGATGAACGCCTATGCCATGGAAGATGCAACTCGATTGATTTATGGCACGGGCTCGGGTCTGAAAATTAAAGATGAGGGTGACGAGTTTAAAGGTGCAACGTACCCAGGTGCAGATGGTGAAACAATTCGCGGTGGCCGCTACATTCAGGAAAGTTACGTGATTGGTAATGTATCTGTGGGGATGACGTATCAAAACTGGAAAGTTGAAGCATTCGTTGACAACGTTTTCGACAAATCAGCAATTTTGAACATTGATACACAGCAGTATACGCCTAAGGTTGTGACTAATCGCCCTCGTACTATAGGTCTTCGCTTCTCTTACGATTACTATTAATAGTCGTTTGTCGTAAACGAAGAAGTAGATTGTACGCAGTGTATTAAACGGCAGGCCTAGGCCTGCCGTTTTCATTACTTATCTTAGAAAAATTCGGTAGTATTAAATACATACCCTTTTGGCTTTCGCCAATTAACACCTGCGCTACCAAGAATTATAACGAAGGCTATGACAACAGAAGATTTTCAACATCAAGTTCGCGCTATTAAGCAAGCGCTTCAACGCGGTCAGTTATCAACTGCGAAATCGTATATTCAAGATTTATTGCCCTTGTCGCTAAATGAGCAGCAAAAAGCAGAAGTACTTTATTTGGCCGCTGTCACTTACAGGCTCTCGAACCAACATAGCGATGCTTTTAAGGCTATCGACACTCTTCTATCTCTTCGCCCAGATTACGGCAGGGGATACCAAGAGCTTGCTTACTGTCATGAAGCTGTGGGAGACCAGCAAAACGCAGCAAGTGCGTTCTTTAAAGCAACGCATTTTAACCCCGCTCTTATAAGCAGTTGGAAAAAGCTGCTCTTAATCTATCAAAATCATCGCGACGCTACCGCTGAACAAATGGCATCAAATCAGATTGCGCATTTGCAGTCTCTTCCTCCGCCAATTCTGGGTGCCTACGACCTTATGTACGAAAAGCAGTTCGCTGCGGCAGAGCAAGTGTGCCGCCAATTTTTGGCTAAACAGAAGCATCACCCTGAAGCTATGATGTTGTTGGCTGAGATTGGTATGCAGTTGAAGGTGTACAGTGATGCAGAATTTTTGTTGGAAAGTTGTGTGGAATTATACCCGGACAACGAGCGAGCGGCGCTAGCTTATCAAAACGTGCTTTCAAAGTTGGGTAAGTTTCCAGAGGCCGTAAACGTTGCGCGACAAAGACTCTCAAAAAGCCCAGACAGTTTTGTTATTAAAACCAGTCTTGCCCATGCGCTTGTTGGTGTAGGGCAATTAGATGAAGCGATAGATATTTACCATGGCGTACTAGAACAAATGCCAGATAGACCTAAAGTTTGGGTGTCGTTGGGTCATGCACTAAAAGCCAAAGGCGATACTGCCGATGCGGTTAACGCTTACGAAAAAGCGGTAGGTTTTGCCCGCGACTATGGCGATGCCTATTGGAGCTTGGCGAATACGAAGACGTATAAGTTTAGTGACAAGATGCTTAAGCAAATGACTGAGCAAGCCAGCAATGATGCAATTAACTTAGACGATAAAATTCATATTTGTTTTGCGCTCGGAAAAGGGTTTGAAGATAACGCTCAGTATGACAAGGCCTTTGCGTATTACCAGCAAGGTAATGCGCTTAAACGCAGTACGCTTCAATTCGATATTGGGAAAACCGAGCAAGCATTAGATGCTCAGCAACAGGCTTTTAGTCAAGACGATTTCAAAAAAACACAGGGTTGCCAAGCGCCAGATCCTATTTTTATTGTCGGCCTTCCACGTGCTGGCTCTACACTGCTTGAGCAAATCCTAGCGTCGCACTCTAATGTCGACGGAACTATGGAGCTGCATGACATTCTGGGTATAGCGTCTTCGCTCAGCCACCAATCTACGCCATATCCGTTTAATGTTTCAGCATTGAGTGAAGAAACACTGGCGAAACTTGGTGAGCAATATATTCAGCAGACCCGTGCATATCGCCAAGGCGCACCGTTATTTATTGACAAAATGCCCAACAATTTCATTCATATTGGGCTTATTAAAAAGATACTGCCTAACGCTAAAATTATTGACGCGCGAAGGGATCCAATGGATTGCTGTTTTAGTGGGTACAAACAACTATTTGGGGAAGGGCAGGAGTTTAGCTACTCGCTAAGTGATATTGGCCGATACTACAATGCGTATGAAAAGTTGATGTCACATTGGCATACGCTGATGCCCGGCGACATATTAACGGTGCAGCACGAAGATGTGCTCGACGATTTAGAAGGGCAGGTCAAGCGTATTCTGGCGTTCTGCGGTTTAGAGTTTGAAGAGGCATGCTTAGCGTTTCATAAAACCAAGCGGATAATCAAAACTCCAAGTTCAGAGCAGGTTCGTCAGCCTATTTACAAAACGGGGATGGGGCAGTGGAAGCCATTTGAATCTAACTTGGAATCGCTGAAGGACGCGCTTAAGACGCAGTAGAAGCGCCTTGCGTTAAATAGCCGTACCTAGCGTGACTCGACTGAACTTGGGCTTTATCCTAAGCCAAGCTTTTGAAACTAGGCGGTTACTTATTTACAGCGTTACAGCATCTTTAAAATAAAACGAGGCACGACTTTTACCGTGCCTCGTGTTTTTTGACACTTAAAGGCGTCAAGTCTGTGCCATTAGAGCCATTCCTAACGCTTATGGCTGATAAGGTAACGAAGATTGGTGAAGGATAATTCTAATTTTACCGTCGTCGCATTGCTTGAAGACAAAGCTCTTGTTCACAAAAATATGGCTGTCGTCTGCACCAATAAAATGTACGTTGCATTGAACAATGGCTAACTCGCCGTTCAATATGAAATCTTCCTTGCTATACCAAACCTTTACCCAAGGCTTAAGCTTGAACCCATTGTCGTTGGGGTAGTCGCTATTGCCACCTACGAAGTAGGAAAGCGCCCCTTCTTTTGTTGGGCGAAATGTTTGAGCACCAAACGTTAAGGTAGGCTTAAATAGCACCTTGCCATTATCGTAATCGTAGTTTTCAGATAAAACCTTTGATGCGAAAGCTTTCACATCGCCACCTTCAGCGTGTACTTTTCCCACCGCAACAACATTGTCGCACCAAGTCTGAAGGGCTGTATGTACCATCTCTTCTGTAAACATGACGCTAACTCCTTTAATTAATGGATATGTTATACTGTATCAATTGTGTTTTAACAATATCGCTAAATCAATGAAATGTAACTGATTATCCGTGATAGATAATTGCTATCAGCGAAAGGTCACGGAGCATGCGATGATGCTAGCCACTAAAGGTACATCTATTGTAAAAGTTTGACGTGAAAAAATCGGCTAGAGTCCCCTTTGACGGGGTAAAAGTCAGAATGGAAAGTGTCGTTAATGAAAGGTATAAAAAAGGCCGCACATAATGATGTGCAGCCACAATAAACTACATTTTACTTAATCTAGCGGTATAGCCACCGCCAGGCGCTAGAGAAATGTTCAACTTTGTCTCGTTTGTCACTTCCAGCGTTTTTGACCGATAGTCTTCAGCCCAACGCTTTGCATTAGGGCCATCTTCAAAGATAACCATCTTCCATTTTCCTTCCTCAAGAAATGATAGATCAAGTGGAAGAGTTCGCGCGTTTTCATCAGTCATAGCACCGACATGCCAAGTAGACTGATGTTTTCTTGCAACCATAACGAAGTCACCTATGCTGCCTTCAAGTGGAATTGTTTCGTCCCACACTGTTGGTACTTTCGCTATGAATGCAGCGCACTCGCTATTTTTTCTATACTGACTGGGCGTATCAGCCATCATTTGTAGTGGGCTCTCAAACACAGTGAACATGGCCATTTGATGAACGCGGGTTGTCTGACTCATAGGTCGCATAAAGCGAATTGTAAAATCCTGATGATTACTGTCTTTACCACTGTAATTTATATTTTCAAAAGCGGCTGGGCCTATCGCATTTGACATCACGCCTGGTGTGTAATCCATAGGGCCTGCTACTTGACGTATGAAAGGTAGGGTCGTGTTGTGCTCAGGTGTACTGTCGTAGCTCCATTTGTTCCATTCAAGGCCTTTTACGCCTTCTCTGGAAATGACATTAGGGTAGGTACGTCTTAGTCCTGCGGGCTTGTATGAGCCATGAAAATCTACCAAAAGTTCTCTTTCGGCCGCTTCCTTAGCAATCTTCCAATAAAACTGAACCATCTCTTGGTCGTCTCTCTGAAAAAAGTCGGGCTTGATACCTACTGCGCCTAGCTGTTGAAACCGGTCCATTGCTTCATCAAATTGATCTCGAAGCGTCAACCAAGACGCCCATAAGATAATGCCTACACCTTTTTCTTTCCCATAACGAATGAGCTCTGGTACGTCAAAGTCTGCTACAGTTCCCATTAAATCACCTAATGGATACCATCCTTCATCAAGGATTACGTATTCAAGGCCATATTCAGCTGCAAAGTCGATATAATGTTTATAAGTAGCAGTGTTCAGACCTGCTTCAAAGTCAACGCCGTGCAAGTTATTCGCGTTAAACCAGTCCCACGCCACTTTGCCAGGTTTTATCCAGCTGGTATCCGCGAGTTTTGAAGGTATTGCCAATTGATACGTTAATTGATTGGTAAGCAAATCTTTGTCTTGTTTTGCGATGGCTAACACCCGCCAAGGATATGTGCGCTTACCGCTACTCTTTGCTATATATTTGGCACGATGGGTTATAGGTTCATTTCGATCTTGCCAAGGGGCTTCTCCGACTGCTTTTTGTGTAGGATAGTGTGCGAAGGTTCCTTTAAGTCCTTTTTCACTACCTATTAACCATAAGCCCGCATAATTTTCCAATGCAGTTTCGGTGATTAACAGCTTACCTGCTTCAGTATCAATTAGCGTTGGCGTACTTGCTAAGTCAGTTGCTTTGATGTCGCTTACTTTTTCCTTTAGGTAGCTTCGTTCATTGTGTGAGTAAAAGCCTTCTTCTTTAGGAAAGTACGTGGTGGAAGGGGCTGGAAAATTAAACTCTGCGAGTTCGTCAATAACAACAATGTCTTGGTTGATGTCTGTCTCGAATCGATAAGCGATGCCGTTGTTGTATGCACGAAATGTTACCGTGTAATTATTTGAAAAAGAAAGGGAGAGTTGGTTATAGCTGTCGAGTATTTTTTGAGACTTTACGCGAACTTCAGGCTCTAAAACTTCATTTACTTGGTGTGATTTTTTGTCAGTTAGCCTTATGCCATCACTCAACGACGGTAAGCTTTCTAATTGCAAATCAATGTTAGAAGGAAGCAGTATACTCTTTCCATCTAATGCAATCTGATAGCTAACCCCTTGGTTAACTTCTATTTCAACAGCAATATTCTTATCGGGCGAAGCGAGTGTAAATGTATGCTCTTCTCCAAAACAAGGGGACGCAATGAACAGCGCCAGAGTTACTAGTCCTGTCCTGATTCTCTTGTTTGCATCAAAATAACCTTCCATAAAACTTCCTCTATATTGAATAAATCACTATTTATTAACGCCATGTTAACACTTGCGGGTAAAACGTTTACATATATGCGAAAATATTCTTAATCGATTAAGTTTTGATTGGTTTGATTATAGAAGGTGTGAACAATTTGTGCTGAATCGCTGAGAAATTAGGAGCTTCCGCTAACTATTATAAGAACTGGTTTTAACCTATACTTCATACAAAATAGACGCATTGCCATAATAATAATGAGATCTCTATTAGCCACCATTTTATTATTCCTAGCGCTTTTTGTATTTCATGCAAATGCCGCGATTAAAGATATTCAGCCTCTTTGCCAGGATAGTGTCGACGAATGTTTATCGAAAATCAGAGCGCAGCAATCTCTATTAGATAAGAACACACCACCATGGTGGGACCTTCAAGTAAGAAGGTTTGATATCTTATTTAACTTTCAACGTTATGATGAGCTTTATGCCCTTCTAAGACCATGGCTTGAGGCTACAAATTTGAAAGGAATGCCAGAGTACAAGCCACTAGTTTCTCTGTTTTTCGGCAAGTGGTTACGTGCCAGCGGCCGAGAGCAGGAAGCAAGAATAGCGTTAACTAAATCTTTGACGGGCTTGAGAGCACAATATGAAAAGATGCCGTCCCCTCAATTAGGTATAAGAATTTTAAATCTTTTGACTGTGCTTGGTAAAACGAAAGAAGCGCAGGACTTTGCTGAGCAACTGGAAGGTGAAAACTATAATGCGCCTGTCTTTTACCATGAGATCTTTGCTGAGCTTGGGCACGCCGCGCTAAAAGAAGGCGATAACGCAAAACATATTGAATATCGAATTAAATCGTTGAATTGGGCGTTGAAGCTACCCGATTATCAACAGCAAGCTATCGCCTACAGCAATTATGCTGTAGCGCTTCGCAACAATAGGAATTATCAGGAGGCAGAGCAGGCTTTCCTGAATGGTTTAGCATGTGCGGAGCAAGCGAAGGATATCGCTCAAATTAACAGTATTAAGTTACGGATAGCGGAAAACGCTACGCTTGGCAACGACCCTGAAAAAGCGAGACGTTGGCTCAAGCAAATATCTGTTGAGGGGCTTCCATCTTTACAGCTATCGCGCTACCGAAAATTGGTAAAAGATAACGCACCGCATTAATCGTTAGGTTCATTTCGATTAGCTACAGGCAAAAAGCACATTGCGGCACGCTTTTTTGTTTTCCAATTGTTAGATTCACTAATACTTACGGCGCTTCAGTCCAGTCTCGGCTAAAATCTTTGCCGAAATTTCTTCAATAGAATATTTAGTGCTGTTCAAAAACGGAATTTTTTCCTTTCTATACAGGTTCTCAACTTCACGAAGCTCCATCCTACATTGTGGTAGCGATGCGTATTTACTGTTTGCGCGTCGCTCTGAACGTATCTGATGTAGTCTATCGGCTTCAATTGTTAGTCCGAAGAGTTTGTTTTTAAATCGTCTTAGGGCAGGAGGCAGTTTCAGCATGTCTCCCATGTCTTCTTCTGTAAAAGGGTAGTTCGCTGCTTTTATTCCGTATTGAAGGGCTAAGTAAAGACTTGTTGGCGTTTTACCCGAGCGTGAAACACCAGTAAGAATGATGTCTGCTTCATCGTAATCTTTTAGATTAGAGCCATCGTCATTAGCCAGTGCGTAGTTTACGGCCTCAATTCTAATATCGTAGGTGGTTTCGTGGATACTGTGTGTACGATGTTTTTCTGGTTTTGAAGGAACACCCAATACTTTTTCCAGTGGCGCTACGAATTGATCGAGAAAATTATAGTTAATGCCCACAGATTTCGAGATTATTTTGCGAATATCTACATTCACAATTGTATAAAAAACGAGCGGCCTTTCTCCGGTGTCTTGAAAACTTTCAGAAATTTGCTGTAAAACTTTGTGAGCTTGTTCCTCAGTTTCAACGAATGGAATGGTGTTGTGATTGAAAGAAACGGGAAACAGGGAAAGCAGGGCGTGGCCGAAGACCTCTGCAGTGATGGCTGTACCATCTGAAATATAAAAAGCTGTGCGCACAACATATCCTTAACATTGGTGTAATTTTATTACAAAAGTAATAAAGGGTTTACATTCTGAATTTCCCCATTCTAAGATGATTTCGTCGAAAAGCTACACGGTTCTTGTGAATGATGGCAAATATCAATAGGTTTGCTGTCAAACGTAATGGACAGCGTTAACAGTGGTTTTCACCACATATCGACTACAATTTGATGAGTTTCAGGTGACAAAAAGCACAAACCTGAAATTAACCTCATACCCTACACATAAAAAAGCTGGAGGCTTGGGCTGTGCAAGAATACGTACTTTGGTATCAAGAACTGGGCATGCATGATGTGGGTCGCGTAGGCGGCAAAAATGCATCATTAGGCGAGATGATTTCAAACCTGGCGAACGCCGGTGTGCAGGTGCCGGGAGGTTTTGCTACCACCGCCGAGGCATTTAATGAGTTTCTAGAGCAAAGTGGCCTAGAAGCGCGCATTCACGAAGTCTTAGACTCGTTAGACGTAGATGACGTAAACGCACTGACCGAAGCGGGTAAGAATATCCGCCAGTGGATCATCGACACACCTTTCCAAGGAAAGCTAGAAGAAGAAATCAAAACTGCGTTTGTCACATTACAGGGTGATGCAGGTGAAGAAGCGTCATTTGCAGTGCGTTCATCAGCCACGGCTGAAGATATGCCTGATGCGTCTTTCGCAGGTCAACAAGAGACTTTCCTAAACGTTAAAGGCTATGAAGCCGTGCTTGTGGCAATTAAGCACGTGTTCGCATCGCTATTTAACGACCGCGCTATTTCATATCGCGTTCACCAAGGATACGACCACAAAGGCGTGGCGCTATCTGCAGGCATACAACGCATGGTGCGTAGTGATATCGCATCATCAGGCGTTATGTTTACTATCGATACAGAGTCTGGCTTTGAAGACGTTGTATTTATTACCAGCTCATTTGGTTTAGGTGAAATGGTGGTGCAGGGTGCGGTTAACCCTGATGAATTCTATGTTCACAAACCAACACTTGATAAAGGCCTGCCTGCTATCGTTCGTCGTAACCTTGGTAGTAAGCTTACTAAAATGGTGTACTCAGATGATGAAGCACACGGTAAGCAAGTGTCTATTGTCGATATTGATGCAGCTGACAGCAAAACCTTCTCGTTGACTGATGACGAAGTAATGGAGCTTGCTAAACAGGCGCAGATCATTGAAAACCACTACAAGCGTCCTATGGACATCGAATGGGCAAAAGATGGCGCAGACGGCAAACTTTACATTGTTCAGGCTCGCCCTGAAACAGTACGTAGCCGTGAAGACTCACAGAGCATCGAACGATTCCAGTTGAAAGGTCAAAGCAACATTGTTTGTGAAGGCCGTGCAATTGGTCACAAAATCGGTGCTGGTGTAGCGAAAGTGCTTGATTCAATTGAAGAGATGGACAAAATCCAGGCGGGTGATGTTCTGGTAACTGACATGACAGACCCTGACTGGGAACCTATCATGAAGAAGGCTTCTGCTATTGTTACCAACCGTGGTGGCCGTACTTGTCACGCGGCAATCATCGCGCGTGAGTTAGGTATTCCAGCGGTTGTGGGTTGTGGTAACGCGACTGACAGTATCAAGAACGGCGACAAAATTACTGTATCTTGTGCTGAAGGTGACACTGGTTTTATCTACGGTGACGAACTAGAGTTCGACGTAGTGACCTCACGCATTGACGCAATGCCTGACCTACCGCTAAAAGTGATGATGAACGTGGGTAACCCTGACCGCGCATTTGATTTTGCTCGCTTGCCAAACGCAGGTGTTGGTCTTGCGCGTCTTGAGTTTATTATCAACCGCATGATTGGTGTGCACCCTAAAGCACTACTTAATTTCGACTGCCAGCCTGAAGAGTTGAAAGAAGAAATTAGCGATATGATTGCAGGCTACGAGTCGCCTACGGAATACTACATCGAGAAATTGGTGGAAGGTATTTCAACCATTGGCGCAGCATTCTCGCCAGAGAAAGTTATTGTTCGTATGTCAGATTTCAAATCGAACGAATACTTCAACTTAGTGGGCGGTTATCAATACGAGCCAGACGAAGAAAACCCAATGTTGGGTTTCCGTGGTGCAAGCCGCTACATCTCTGAAGATTTCCGCGATTGTTTTGCCCTTGAATGTGAAGCCATTAAGCGCGTTCGCAATAAAATGGGCTTGACCAATGTTGAGATCATGATCCCGTTTGTTCGTACATTAGAAGAAGGTCGTCAAGTTATCGAGCTTCTTGAAGAGCAGGGACTTAAGAAAGGTGAAAATGGCCTTCGCGTTATCATGATGTGTGAACTGCCATCAAACGCTTTGCTTGCTGATAAGTTCCTAGACATTTTCGACGGTTTCTCTATTGGGTCTAACGACTTAACGCAGTTAACCCTAGGTCTAGATCGCGACAGCGGTCTTATCGCGCACTTGTTTGATGAACGTGATGAAGCGGTGAAGGCATTGTTGTCAATGGCAATTCAGGCAGCGAAGAAGCGTGGAAAATACGTAGGCATTTGTGGCCAAGGTCCATCAGATCACGAAGACTTCGCCGCGTGGCTGGTACAAGAAGGGATTGATTCGGTATCACTTAACCCTGATACCGTGGTTGAAACCTGGCTTTACCTGGCTGAAAAGCACGGCTAATTACGTAGCTCGGATGTGAAGGCGAGATAGGGTCAGAATTATCTAGTTTTCCATCTAACGTCGTGTTATTTCACGACGTTATCGCTTTGATATTATTGAAAAAGAGACCATAAGGTCTCTTTTTTTTGTTAGGCAACTTAAAGTGATGGCCACTCATCTAGAAGCAAATCTTTGCTCGTGTTTCATTCCTTAAAAAAACTGTGGTTATTTAGCAAAACTATGCATTTTTGCGTGTTGAAAACATGACTTTGTGTAATTAAAGATGTAATATTACAAAGTGACTTTCACTTTGAATCTTTGATTAATAATTAACTTGGTTGAATTCTCATGGCACATAATGACAGCGCAGTTTCAGTAAATACTTCCGAAGAAAACGTTATGCAATCACGCTCTGTGGTAGAGCAGTTGGCGGAAGCGCAAAAAGAAATTAACGAGCTTAAAATGCAGTTAATGTGGATGGAACGCAACTACGAGTAAGAATAACCTATTGGAATAAGGCGGGAATTAACCGTCAAACACTGAAAGTGTTTTCTTTTTAATTGTAAGGTTACAGGTTGATTTACAGTTTGAATAAAAGGAGGTCATGTTGGCCTCCTTTTTTGACTCTAATGGTTGTTTGCTGCTCTTAAGCAATGGCTTAGTTAGTTGGAAATGGCGAATATGCTAATGACTAGGTTTTTTCGCCTTTTTGATGTGCAACAAAACTCAAGACCCTCTTATATTACTTGGTTAAATTATGTCCGGTTGGATTAGTGTGCTATTGTAAATAACGTTTGGCTAGCAGTATGCATGAGGCAGGGAGGGAAACTACGATGGCTTATAAATTTAAGTTTTTTGCACAACCTGTGATCAGTAACATCAGAACGTTCTGTGAAGCTGCGCTGGTTGAATTCACTATTGGTCTGATATGTGCAGTTTTCGCCTATGCAAGTTATGGTGTATTTATTCACCTTTTTGTTGCTTGCGTTGTTATCTCGATAGCGTGTTTTTGCCTAAGTATCTATAACTTATATAGTCTTTTCTATTATTCATAAAGCAATTCGCTTTTTCGCTACTATTGAGACACACCCGAATACAGCATACATCCATAAAAAAAGGGTTAACACTGTGTGTTAACCCTTTTTGATATGATTGCCTGTCTTAAATAGCGTTAGTATTTATTCATCAAACCAGCGATTAAGCCGAATCTATAGAATGCTTACGCTTTAAGCTGGTTACCAATAGGTAGCTGGCGAATACGCTTACCGCATGCAGCAAAAATGGCATTGCACAGCGCTGGCGCATACACGGGGGTTGCAGGTTCACCTACACCTGCTGGCGGCGCATCGCTTTCAATTACTTCAACTTCTACCTCTAGTGGTGAATCGCTCATGCGCGGTACACGGTAGTTGTGGAAGTTACTCTGCTGTACACGCCCTTTATCAAACGTTATACCGTCACTGATAGCTGTTGTGATACCGTAAACCGAGCCGCCTTGGGTTTGGTTTTTAACCGTGTCGGTGTTAACTACAGTACCTGCATCAATAGCTACCCATGATTTAATCACGCTAAGATCGCCAGCGTCAGACACTTCAACTTCAACCACTGTAGCAACGTAAGTTAAGAAGCTACGGTGCGCAGCAATACCCAGTCCGCGGCCTTTAGGCATTTTGCGGCCCCAGCCTGCCATGTCAGATACTTTCTCAATTACATTGCGAAGACGACCTGTATCCAAAGGATAAACCGACTTATCACCCCAATAGTTTTGATATTCAGCTTTTTGATCCGTCACATCAATAATTCTATCAGGACCAATTACTTCCAATAGGTAATCTTTAGCGTCTTTGCCTGCTTTGTGGGCTGCTTCATTAATAAACGACTGTACAGCAAACGCGTGGAAGATGTTCGATACTGAACGCATCCATCCAATACGGGCTTTGGCTGGTGCTTCACCGCGCTCTAACTTCATGTTGGGCGTAAGAATAGGGTTATCCGTAAAGCCCAAATCTAACTCAAAGCTAAAGGGTGCGTTCGCGCCCTCTTGGAACGTAGAGGCAATAGGTGAAAACGCGGTTCTGTGAAGATAAGCGTCAATTTTACCGTTTTCATCAAGTGCAGCTTCAACATGTTGAGCAGAAACCGCGTGATAGAAACCGTGCTGAATATCATCTTCACGTGTCCATTGAACGCGAATTGGCTTGCCCGTTTTCATTGATAGGAATGCTGCTTCCGCTGAAAAGTCAGGCTTAGACTTACGCCCGAAAGCACCACCTAGCATGGTAACGTGAACATTGATTTTTTCTTTGTCCATGCCAACCATAGCGCCCACGGTTTCCATATCAGCCTGCGGATTTTGTGTTGCTGCCCATACGTCAACGCGATCTTTATAGTACATGGCAGTAGCACATGGTGGCTCCATTGGGGCTTGTGCTAAATGCGGCACGTAATAGTCAGCAACCAGTTTGTCGCTGGCTTTTTCTAAAACGCTCAACGCATCGCCTTTTTCTCTAACAAGCGCTTGAGGTGCATTTACTGTGTTAAGCAACTGCTCTTTAAAGTTCGCTGAGTTATAGTCGCCATTTGCGCCATCGTCCCAAGTGACGTCTAACGCTTTGCGGCCTTGCCATGCTGCCCATGTGTTGTTAGCTATAATGGCTAGCCCACCTTTTGGCTGGAACTGAGGCGCACCTTTGGGTGCTGGAATTTCAATTACATCAACAACGCCATTAACCGCTTTTGCTTTATCTGCATTGAAGCTTTTCACCTTACCGCCCACTACAGGTGGGCGTTCGATTATAGCAACAAGTGCTTTTGGCTCGCGCACGTCGGCGGCGAAGGTTGCTTTACCGGTAACGATATCTTGAAGGTCGATATGCGCCATACCGGTATTGATGTAACGCCATTCTTTCCTTTCTTTAAGCTTAAGCTTATCTGCTTCTGGCGGCGTAATGGTTAATGCATCGTCTATTAAGTCTTTATAAGCAAGCGTTTTACCTGAAGTGTGTGTTACCACATGCTGCTCGGCAACACAGGTACTTGGCTCAACACCCCAACGCTTAGCTGCTGCATGTTGCATCATATAACGCACGCTTGCGCCCATTTCTCGAAGACGCTGCATATTGAAGCGGATACTACGCGAGCCATCGGTGTTTTGGTCACCGTATTTGGGGTCGCCTTTGCCTTGAATAACAATGACTTTGTCCCACGCAGCTTCCATCTCGTCAGCTACAATTTGCGCAATGGCGGTTCGGATCTGTTGACCCATTTCGCTGCGGTGACACGTTACTTCAACCATGCCGTCAGGGCGAAGTGCAATGAACAAGTTTGCGCGTTTTGCGTTTTCCGCCGGCTTTGCTAATACGCCAGCCATGGCGCGAGGTGCACCGCCCATAAAATAGGTACCAAGTACCAGTGCGCCTGCCGCTGCTGTCGATTTTAAGAAACTGCGGCGATTCATATCAAAATAGGTATTCTCACTCATGCTTCTTCTCCCGCTTGGGTTGGGTCAAAGTAGCTCACGCCAGCGTTGCTGCTTATTGATTTCGACGCAGACTTAATGGCCTTGTGAATGCGAGGGTACGTGCCGCAACGACAGATGTTGCCCGACATATTCTGAACAATTTCTTCGTCACTTGGCGTTGGGTTGGTTGATAATAGACTGGCAGCTTGCATGATTTGCCCACATTGGCAGAAACCACATTGTGGTACTTTGTGTTCTACCCACGCTTTTTGGACAGGGTGATCGCCATTTTCGCTTAGCCCTTCAATAGTGGTAATTTTTCTGCCTTGAACGGCTGACACAGGCAATACGCAAGAGCGTTGTGCCATGCCATCAATGTGAACAGTACAAGCGCCACATTGCGCCATACCACAGCCAAACTTAGGTCCTGTAAGATTTAATTCGTCACGAAGGTACCACAACACTGGTGTTGATGGGTCACCAGAAAATTCGTGTTTGTTACCATTAACGGTAAACGTGATCATGGTCTTGTCTCCATAGGTAAGCGAAAGATATGACTTGGACCAGATTGTTTAAACCTGGCCTACCCAAGCAGCGCAATGCGGGGTCAACGCATTACACAAAATCATATCGATACGGTTACATTGCCTGATGATACGAACTATCTAAGATGCTGAGCATGCTCAGATAATTGCCACTATTATTATTGTTAAAGGCTTCGCAATTTATACTTTAGATTACGTTAACACGCATTGCATCATTACGCATTTACATAAGTTTAAATGCTAACACTTTGCGACAAAGTGGTGAGAGATGAAGAGGGGGGCGAAACGCACTATGCGCTATGGCGTGCTCAACTTTCTAAAAGCACACCTGTTAGAACAAAAACAATTAACGCAGCTTTCGCATAAGAAGAAAACGATCAATTCTACGTGCACCACTCGTCATTGTTTTTTGGCTGTATTTGAGCCAGCTTCGCGCTTTTGGCCAGTCGTAACTTAAGAGCACTAAACCGCCTACCACTAACAAGATAGAGCCCGGAAGTAATGTTAGAACAATACCGCCGATAAACAAGATTGCTCCAAGGGTAAGTCTTACTATTCGCATGTATAAACACTCGGCTTGGTGAAGTTTTCATCTCACAGTTTCGCTCAAAGAAGCACATTTGCCAATATGAAAAATGTAAATGTTTGTGCTCGATCTTTGAATAACTGGGTGTTGGGTATTCTTAAAGATTGTCGAATAAGTAAGCGGTTAACACCTTCGGTGGGCACAATGCCCTAATTGCGGTGGAAAGCAGGGATGAAATAAAGTACAAAGATAAAAAAGGCGTAAGCTACGAAATAGTGGCAAAACTGCCTAGAAGGTAACTGAGACATGGGTATCAAGTAGCAGTACTAGTAAGAACAGATAACGATAATAACGAGAGTAAAAATGGCAGAACAACCAGAAAACCAACCAATCAGTGATGAAGAACGCGCAACGTGGGTACGAGAACAGTTTCAAAAGGCAAACAAATTTTTAGCGGAAAATGGCGTGTTGTTTGATTCTGTTATTACCGAAGAAAGTCGTTATTTAATGCCGTACCTTGCAGTTTGGAAAATTAGAGCAATGGACAGTAAACGCTATTGGGTTATTAGTGGTGATTTACCTTCTGATTACACATCTGTCGATAACGCCAAAGACGCCAAGGACGTACTGCGTCACTTTGCTATGCATTGGCAGTTGAAAGCAGAAAACCTCATTAATGCAGAGGGCGCAGACGATACTCAAAAGGCGTTTGGTGCTTTACTAATTAATCGTGCTGAAAGCTTGTTTGCCATGCAGAACGCGCCAGATCTTTGGAACTAATTCCAGGCAATAGTCTGTATTAGTGAGACGTTTTGTAGATACATAGCTTAATGAATTTGAGTCACGTCCGGAAGAGGAAATCGCTCTGCCGGACATTTTAGGCGCTGTCTTGGAACGCCTGCGTCCATAAATACTTGCCCGTCGGGAATAAAACCAATGGATTGGTGATAGGACACGCTTTCTAAATTGCAGACTACTTTGATAATGGGGACGTTGTTTTGCTTTGCCGTGTTAATCAGCGCTTCAAACAAAGCGCGATAAACAGGCAATGTTCTGTGGCAGCGCTTAACAGCAATTCGGCCTAGTTCGCCTCGTTTGGTTAAGCGCCCAGTGGCAATGGGTTCGTTTTCATCATTGACGATAAGCACATGGCACGCTGAGCTGTCGTGTTCGTCGAACTCGCTTGCCTCGGGGACGCGCCACTCTAAAACAAATACATGTTCCCTTAGTGCTTTCAGTCGATGTTTATCCTTTTCCCAATCGACGTTTTGTATCGTAAACGCCATACTTACCTGTTAACCTTCGAACCATTCCCAGTAACCATTATTGATAAGTGTAGTTAAGGTTTCTAAAAATGTAAAAGAAGGCGCGTCTTGGCAACACGTTGCGTTCAAAACGCCTCCTGATGCCAGCACTTCAAACCATTCTTGGTCACTTTTACCAAATTCGAACTGACTGCCATTTACAAAGAGCGCGCGAGGAAGACCACGCTTACCGTCACATAGTAATGCACGCACACCCGGTGCAGGAACAAAGCTAATGCCTGCGGCAAACTCATTTGAAATTTGCTCTAGCGATACTTCGTCTTCTAGCGGATATTCAGGAATGCCTTGTTCACTCATGGCTTCTAGAAGTGCCAAAGTAAAGTCTTCACCGTTTATCGCATCTATGAGCTGCTGCTTAAGAATGGCAACATCGCTTGGATTTACCCAAGCACGATTACTTTGCATAGAGCGGCTTGCATCGGTAAAGCGATAATTATGTGCGCCTTTATCCAACATCATCGCCAGGCTTTCCGCTAGTTGCAGATTGTCCGGAGCACGATAACCCACAGAGTAGGTGAGGCTATCTTCAATTGTCGCTCCATCATGAGGCCAGCCCGGTGGTACGTACACCACATCGCCAGGCTCAACCACAACATCTATAACAGGGTCGAAGCCTTCAATTTGTCTTAACTTTGGATGTGGAAAAACTTCTTTATAGTCCGCCGGCTTGCCCACACGCCAGCGTCTTCGGCCCTTACCTTGAACTAAAAATACATCATATTGGTCGATGTGAGCACCAACGCCTGCACCATTGGTGGCGAAGCTCACCATCAGGTCGTCCAATCGCCAATTAGGGATAAAAGAAAAGGGATCTAGTAGAGGGGTTACGTCGGGCACATATTTATCTACGCCTTGAACTAGTAATGTCCATTTGCCCTGACATGCTTTGTCAAAATTGGTAATTGGCCCTTGTTCAACATGCCAGGTGCCTTTCACGTTGCTGATAATACGTGCATCCACTTCCGACTCTTGTGCTAGACCGGCAAGATCGTTCTCATCGATAGGATCTACAAAGTTGTCAAAGAAGTGTTTGATGACTACCGGCTTTTGCTGCCAGTAGTTTTTTAGAAAGGTTTCTGCATTAAAGCCGTTTCCAGATTGTGCATCAATAATGTACGAATTGTCGTTAGTGGGCATAGTGTCTCTTATAGTAAGCCAATTAAATGGGTTTAATCTGTTGATTTAAGTATTGTGCGTGGCGTTACAAATATTCGGTAAGCGTTAGCACTTTGTCAAAAGCGAGGTTGAAGCTTATGGGCGGCATTATCGATTATTGAAACGTTTATTGCTACCTTGCATTTGCTTCACCTGATTCAGTAGGGAGAGCCGAATTCATAACGGTTCGCATAGATAATTACCCACTCAGCGAAACTTAACATGTTCGTACTCGCGGCGAGTTACTGCAGGTGTAATTCATCTAACTTAGAAATCACGTGCTTTTTAGCTCAATGTTTACATGACATGGGTGGTTATCAGATGCGCTAGACAGGAGTTAGCAAACGTATGCGCTCATTAGCATTGTTTTCGTGTGCAGCTGTTTTGGTAGGAATGTGGTTTCTTTGCGATTTTCGCCACACATTTTTGACTCACTGAGTTTCCGCTTGTCGTGTTCACGCGTTGAAAGCTCAGTGTTAGCGTTTATATTTGAACCACAAGTGAAGTACGTATTAAAGGAACAAGGGTTATTCGCACTCGCGCTAGAGCGATGAATAATCTGTCGTTTAACCAGGCTGTAAGACTTCTCACAAATAGCAATTGTATTAGGTGCTGTGTATTGCTCTAACATTGCAGCCCTATTTACCGTAGTCCCCCAAATATCAAAGCCTGCAAGCGGGCGAGAAGATTGGCCGGCAAGTAAAGAGCCTGTCGCAATGCCAACTCGCAGTTGGCTTGAAGATGAAGCTAAAAGGTCGTTGCTATTTACAAGCTCGCGAGCGCGAAATGCGAATTCGATGGCGTTCACCAGAGCGTTCAAAAGCGAGTGTGTTGTACTACTGTGTTCGCCGCTAAAACCAACCGCAATATATTGATCACCGTTTGTTTTTAATGGCGAAAGGTGTAAATCAGCGGCAAGCACATCGAATTCAGAAAACAGGCTATCTACAAGTCTGGCGCATGTAATGTCGCCATATTCAACTGAGAGTTGTTGGAAGCCTGATAGGTCACAAAAAATGACGACGGCATTTTTTATACAGCTTTTTAAATTCGCGGCACTACTTTTGGTTTCCAGCGTTGTACTTAACACCTTCGAAACCGTGGGGGAAAGTACAACACAGTGTTTTTCCTGCAATGAGAAAGGAGTGTGGTTCGTGTTGCGTAAATCCATTTGCTTGCTCCCACGCGTAGGTGAAAATTCAATGTAGAGAAATTTAGGAATAAAAAAACGCGGCACTAATGACCGCGTTTTTCAGTGTAGTAGAAAGCGTAAGGGCTTATAACTGATCTACAAGCCTGATTGCATCACCAATGTATGTAGCAGGCGTTAATGCCTTAAGCTCTGCTTTGGCCGCTTCTGGCATATCTAGGTTATCAATAAACTCAGCAATGACCTCAGCGTTTACTTTCTTACCACGGGTCAGCTCTTTTAGCTTCTCGTATGGCTTTTCAATACCGTAACGACGCATAACAGTTTGAATAGGCTCTGCAAGCAGTTCCCAATTATTGTTTAGCTCGTTAAGTAAGCTTTGCTCATTAACTTCTAACTTGCTAATACCTTTCAAAGTAGCCTGATACGCAATAACCGCATAACCTACACCTACGCCGAGGTTACGTAATACGGTTGAGTCGGTAAGGTCACGTTGCCAGCGAGAGATAGGAAGCTTAGCTGCTAAATGGTCAAAAATAGCGTTCGCCAGACCTAAGTTACCTTCTGAATTTTCGAAATCGATAGGGTTAACTTTGTGTGGCATGGTAGAAGAGCCGATTTCGCCAGCTACCGTTTTTTGCTTGAAGTGACCCAGTGCAATGTAACCCCAAACGTCACGATCGAAATCGATAAGAATGGTGTTAAAGCGCGCAATGGCATCAAACATTTCTGCAATATAGTCATGCGGCTCTATTTGCGTAGTGAACGGGTTCCAGGTTAGACCTAGTGAGGTTACAAACTTCTCTGAAACTTCGTGCCAATCTACACCTTTATACGCTGACAAGTGTGCGTTGTAGTTGCCCACAGCACCGTTAATCTTGCCAAGTAACTCAACACCTGCGATTTGGCTACGCTGACGCTTTAGGCGAATAGCCACGTTTGCCATTTCTTTACCCATGGTGGTAGGTGAAGCAGGCTGACCGTGAGTACGTGCCATCATAGGTACGTTCTGGTAGCGCTTAGCAAGCTCTACTAGCGCTTCAATTAATTTGTCACAATAAGGGAGAATAACGGTCTCGCGGGCTTCGCGAAGCATTAAGCCGTGTGAAAGGTTGTTGATGTCTTCAGACGTACACGCAAAGTGGATAAACTCATTTACCGCTGAAAGCTCACTATTGTCGGCAACCTTCTCTTTAAGAAAGTATTCAACCGCTTTCACATCGTGGTTTGTTGTGCGCTCGATTTCTTTGATGCGCATGGCATCTTCAACACTAAATTCAGCTACTATTTTGTCTAGTAGTGCATTTGACGTGTCTGTAAAAGCAGGAACTTCTTCAATTTGTGGGTTAGTAGACAGCATTTGTAACCAACGTACTTCTACTTCTACACGGTATTTTAATAAGCCGTACTCACTGAAAATACTGCGTAATTCTACGCTTTTGCCAGCATATCGACCATCGACAGGGGAAATTGCAGTTAACTGACTCAGTTCCACCTTAAGCTCCTCACTAGTTTATTAATCGTAGTGCTTTAACAGCACTGTTAAGAATGTGTTTGCGTTTAAATAAAATGTTTCTTCGTTTTCCACCCATCTGACGCCACATTACTGCAGCCCTAACACCTGCAAGCAAAAGCGCACGCACTTTATGCTGAGTAGCAGGTTGGCTTAAATAATCTGGGTTACCAGCTACCTGAATACGCGGTGCTAGCGGACTGATGATATCGCTGTAAATGCTCGCTAAAGAGGAGACTATTTGTGGGTTTTGGAAATCGATGTGAGCAAGCTGGCGCTGAACATGGGAAATACGTTCGCCCAGTTCCTGCATTGCTTTAGGCTTTCTCGCTAGCTTTCTTTCAAGGCCTAGAATACTAGCTATATAGCGGGTTAATTCCGTATCTTTTGTTGCTTGTTTGTCAGATAGCTGTGCTGCGAGTGTGGTGTAACCGGTTTTTAAGTTGGCGAGCTGGCCGAAGACCTGTTGAGGTGTTTCTGGGTCAGTAACCAGTATGCTCGATAAGCTGGCCTCTATAGCCTCGTTATCGGCGGAACCTCGTCTGGCAAGCTGCTGAACCAGTGCAGCAGCTTGACATACACCAGCAAGAGCTAGGTTATTTTCTATGTCGGTATCTAACATCAGCGAATATAACTCTCAATAATACCGCCGCCAAGGCAAACTTCGTCACTATAGAACACCGCTGACTGCCCCGGCGTTACCGCCTTCTGCGGCTCATCAAACATCACTTCAATGGTGTCGTCTTGAGTTGGCGTTATTGTACATGGGATATCGGCCTGACGATAACGGGTTTTAACTACCGCGCGCACAGGCTCTGTAATCGTTTTTCTATCCACCCAGTGTAGCTGCTTTGCTACCAAGCCTTTCGAGTATAGGCGAGGGTGGTCGGCACCTTGGCCCACAATAAGTACGTTGCGTGCAACATCTTTATCTACCACATACCAAGGGTCGTCACCGTATTTGGCTAATCCACCAATGTGTAAGCCTTTACGTTGACCTAGCGTGTGGTACATCAAGCCTTCGTGTTGGCCAATTTCTTCGCCTTCTGCTGTTTCAATAACGCCAGGCTGAGCTGGAAGATAACGTGCTAGGAAGTCTTTGAATTTGCGTTCACCAATAAAGCAAATCCCGGTAGAGTCTTTCTTATCATGAGTGATAAGACCTTGCTCCTCGGCAATTTTGCGAACTAATGGCTTTTCGATGTCACCCACAGGGAAGAGCGTTTTAGCAACGTGCTCTTCGCCTAATGTGTAAAGAAAGTAGCTCTGGTCTTTGTTGTTATCAAGACCGCGTAGCATTTGCCATTTACCGTCAACTTCTCGGCGACGAACATAGTGACCAGTAGCAATGTAGTCAGCGCCAAGGTCTTCTGCTGCAAATTCAAGAAACGCTTTAAACTTAATTTCTTTGTTGCACATAATATCTGGGTTTGGCGTACGGCCCGCTTTGTATTCCTCTAAGAAATACTCAAACACGTTATCCCAGTATTCTGCTGCAAAGTTAATGGTGTGCAGTTCAATGCCAAGTTTGTCAGCAACCGCTTGTGCATCTTTTAAATCTTCCGCTGCGGCACAGTATTCATCGTTGTCGTCTTCTTCCCAGTTTTTCATGAAAAGACCTTCAACCTGATAACCCTGTTGTTGGAGTAGGTAGGCTGAAACAGACGAATCGACACCGCCGGACATTCCGACGATCACTTTTTTGCTGGCGTTAGATTCAATATCACTCACTATGGATTGCACACTCATTTGATTAATAAAAAAGAAACCGTATTTGTTAAATCAGTCACCAATTAACATGTTGATAAATATGCTAAGGCGCTTACCCACTCAGTGGGCTATACCACTAATCAGCCACTTACAAATCGGTCCGTTTTCGAGGTCGCGGATTTTATCAGATTCCGATAGCTAATTCACATTTAATCCTTATCTGATTAAGTAATTAAATATGTGCCAAGCGGCCGTTGGCCTTTGCTGTAAAAAATTGTCTATATGCAAAGATGAACAGCAACCTTTAACAGCGCTAAAAATCCGTGATGTTTCGGTGCCTCTTTTAGTGTGGTCAAGGAAGGTGATTTCAAGTATTAGAAATTGAATTGCCTTTAAAAGTGAACGTAGCTGCCATTATCAATACCATCAATGGTCCAATTACCCACGCGATATCTGATGAGCCGAAGGGTGGGGTAGCCGACGTGCGCTGTCATACGTCGCACTTGTCTGTTTCTGCCTTCTGTAATGGTAATTTCTACCCAGCTAGTAGGGATCGACTGTCTAAAACGTACGGGCGGATTCCGCGGCCACACGCCAGGTGCTTCCATGGCTTTTACTTTCGCGGGGCGAGTCATTCCATCTTTTAATTCTACACCGTCACGCAGCGCCTGCATTGCTTTTTCGTCCATAATACCTTCAACTTGCACCCAATAGGTTTTGCTGGTTTTAGCTTTTGGGTTAGCAAGTTTATGCTGAAGCTTTCCGTCATTGGTGAGTACGAGAAGACCTTCCGAATCTCTGTCGAGTCGTCCTGCGGCATACACACCGGGAACATCAATATAGTCCTTTAGGGTTTCTCTACCGTCTGCATCAGTAAATTGAGAAAGAACTTGAAAGGGCTTATTAAAAAGCACCACTTTAGCGTTTGAAGACATATTACTTCCGCTTGTTTAAATTCAAAATTTCGGGGGGGATTTTACGACAAATGACGATGCTTCGCATGGGAAAATCAACCGCAAATAGTGGTTTGCTCAATGAAGTTTGTCGATAAATTCGGTGATCTTATGAGTTAAGACAATGGTATGACTTGTAACTCAAACTTTCGACCCTATACTAATGGTCGCTCCCATTTTTATAAGAGAGCGCATCTGCATAATTATTAGACAGTTTTAGCAGTGATAAGCGGGCTTGCTTATACATCGTATCTCGAAATTGCGTACGACTAGGTAGTCGAGTGCAAAGCCATGAGATGCATATTGCTAACATAGGGAATTGAATAATATGTAGGGAAGAAAACAGCAAGTGACCTAGTGCTTAATAAAAGCAAAAGGTGGAAAACATCAAATACGTTTCGCAATGACTGTGGGCGTGACATGAACATGTTGCGGGTTGTTGCGACCTAATGGACTAAAGACGACAGTACCCTGTCGAGAAAATTGAGGTATATAATGACCAAGTCTAAGATCATCTACACGAAGACTGATGAAGCGCCAATGCTGGCGACTTACTCACTTCTTCCAATCATCCAGAAGTTTGCTGCGGCTGCAGATATCGACGTTGAGCTAAGCGATATTTCACTTGCTGCACGTGTTTTGGCAAATTTCCCAGAGTATCTTTCTGAAGAGCAAAGAGTGCCAGACGCATTAGCAGAACTGGGTGAGATGACCCAAGACCCGAATGCTAACATCATCAAGCTTCCAAACATCAGTGCCTCAATTCCACAGCTTCGTGCAACTATTAAAGAATTAAACGCTAAAGGCTTCAACGTACCTGCGTTCCCTGATTCACCGAAAACAGCTGAAGACGAAGAAATTCGCGAGCGTTACGGTAAAGTATTAGGTAGTGCGGTAAACCCTGTGCTACGTGAAGGTAACTCGGACCGTCGTGCACCGACAGCGGTGAAGAACTATGCCCGTAAGCACCCGCATTCAATGGGTGAGTGGTCTCAAGCTTCTCGTTCGCACGTAGCGCACATGCGCGGTGGTGATTTCTACTCTGGTGAGAAATCAGTGACAGTTGAGAAAGACGGTCACGTTAGCATCGAATTTACGGGTAAAGATGGCAGCAAGAAAACCCTTAAACCGCGTGTAGATTTGCTAGCTGGCGAAGTTATCGACGGCATGTTTATGAGCAAAAAAGCGCTGTGTGAATTCTTCGAAGAGCAAATTGAAGATGCGAAAAACACAGGCATTCTTTTCTCACTACACGTAAAAGCGACCATGATGAAGGTGTCTCACCCAATCGTATTCGGTCACTGTGTAAAAGTATTTTACAAAGATCTATTCAACAAATGGGGTGACCTGTTTGAAGAGCTAGGTGTTAACCCTAACAATGGTCTTGGTAGCGTTTACGACAAAATTGCAAGCCTACCTGAGAGCCAACGCTCTGAAATTCAAAAAGATATCAACGCATGTTATGCCGACCGTCCGCCAATTGCGATGGTTAACTCTGACAAAGGTATCTCGAACCTTCACGTACCAAGTGACGTAATTGTTGATGCTTCTATGCCTGCAATGATCCGTAACTCTGGTCAAATGTGGGGACCAGATGGAAAGGCGCACGACACTAAAGCAGTTATTCCAGAAAGTACTTATGCAACCATTTACCAAGAAGTTATCAACTTCTGTAAAACGCATGGTGCATTCGACCCGACAACGATGGGTACAGTACCTAACGTTGGTCTAATGGCGCAAAAAGCAGAAGAGTACGGTTCACACGACAAAACGTTTGAACTAGAAGCAGACGGTACTGTTTCAATTGTTGACCAAGACGGCAATGTTCTTATCTCTCACGATGTTGAAGAAGGTGATATCTGGCGTATGTGTCAGGTGAAAGACGCACCTATTCAAGATTGGGTGAAGCTAGCGGTAACGCGTTCACGTCAATCTGGTATGCCTGCGGTATTCTGGCTAGATGACGAACGTGCTCACGATGCGCAACTTATCAAGAAAGTTGAAAAGTACCTACAAGACCATGATACCAACGGTCTAGACATTCAAATTATGTCTCCTGTACGCGCTATTCGCTACAGCATGGAACGTGCAATTCGCGGTCTGGATACCATTTCAGTAACGGGTAACGTACTTCGTGATTACCTTACTGATTTGTTCCCAATCCTAGAGCTTGGTACCAGTGCTAAAATGCTATCAATTGTTCCGTTGATGGCTGGTGGTGGCCTTTATGAAACGGGCGCGGGCGGTAGTGCACCTAAGCACGTGCAACAGTTCGTTGAAGAAGGTCACTTGCGTTGGGACTCACTCGGTGAATTCCTGGCACTTGCTGTATCGCTAGAAGATGTTGCTATTAAGCACAGCAACACCAAAGCAAAAGTTATTGCTACTGCACTTGATAAAGCAACGGAAAAACTACTAAACAACGGTAAGTCTCCGCTTCGTAAAGCAGGTCAGTTGGACAACCGTGGTAGCCATGTTTACCTAGGTCTATACTGGGCTGAAGAAGTAGCGAACCAAACGGAAGACGCAGATCTAGCTGCGCAATTTAAGCCAGTGTATGAAGAGTTGTCTGCGAAAATTGACGACATCTTGGCTGAGATTGATGCAACGCAAGGTAGCGCGCAAGAAATTGGTGGTTACTACTACCCTGACGAAGACAAGCTTTTCGCAACCATGTCTCCAAGTAAGACATTAAAAGCTATCTTAGGCGCATAGTATTTTGTGTATATGCGTTAGGCTTATAGGTCTAGCGCATAGAATAGTACTCTCAAACCTGAGAAGCTATTTCAAAACAAGGTTTAAAAGCCCTCTCTTCAAACGAGAGGGCTTTTTTATGTAGAACCACTATACCTGCGCTAACACGCGGCGATTACGAACATTTTAAACCTAGCTGAGTAGGCAATGGTCTACGCGGACTGGTATAAGGGGTAATAAGGGGTAGGGCGATATACCTTATGTTTTGGAAACGAATGTATAAGCGGGAGATAAAAGGAACAGGAAAAAAGCTCGTTGATTGTCTAATTTGAACTAGTACGCAACTTTAATACACAACATTAAGATAACGTAATGCTTATTTTTGTGGGGAAAATTTAAACGCACTTATCCGCACGGGCGCTTTACTGCACCTACACATTTTGAATGGTAAGAAAAGCAAAAGCCCGACGTAAAAGGTCAGGCTTTAAAAATTCTTTTCTTAACGCTCTGGTTCTTCTTTGAAGCCAATGTTCTCAGCGTGAAGACCTTTAGGCCCTTGCTGAACTTCGAACGTTACTTCTTGACCCGCTTTTAGCGAACGGTAGCCTTCCATTTGAATCGTAGAGTAATGCGCGAAAATATCTTCGCCGCCGTCCTCAGGAACGATAAATCCAAAACCCTTTGCGTTGTTAAACCATTTAACTTTGCCAACCGCCATACTTCGACTTCCTCTTAATCCTTGAACTCACGAGTATATGCCCCCATTATAGATCCGGAGACACGGTGGAAAGAGTATTGATTGTAGCTGCTACGCATTAAGTTATGTCGTAGCTAACGTGCAATACTCAAAACCACTATACAAAATGTAGATTTTTTAACCATATTATGTCAAGGGCAAATGTGAATAAATTTATCCAAAAGTTTGTACACATATGTGCCATTAAACCACTATTATTAAGTTATGAGTAAAGACAACGCTATTAGTATCGAAAAGGAAAAACAGAAAGACGCGCAGCGACAGAAGCCGCAGCCGCCTCCCATGTATAAAGTGTTGTTGAACAATGACGACTATACACCGATGGATTTTGTCATTGAGGTACTCATGCAGTTTTTCAATATGGACGCTGAGAAAGCCAACCAACTTATGCTGACCGTTCATTATCAAGGAAAAGCCGTGTGTGGCATTTTTACTGCTGAGATAGCAGAGACAAAAGTGATGCAGGTTAATCAGTACGCACGCAAACATCAGCACCCGTTGATGTGCACGATGGAGCAGGCATAAGGTTTTTTGTAGAGGGCGAGCAATATGTTAAATAAAGAATTAGAACAAACGTTAAATAACGCGTTTGTATTTGCCAGAGAGCATCGTCATGAGTTTATGACGGTTGAGCACTTGTTGTTGGCATTGCTTGATAACTCAGCTGCTCGCGATGCGCTCAAAGCATGTGGTGCCGATATTGAGGCAATTAAAAGCGAACTGTTAGCTTTTGTTAAAGATACTACGCCTCTCATTTTAGATGACCAGTTAAATGAACGCGAAACTCAGCCCACGCTCGGTTTCCAGCGCGTGCTGCAGCGTGCGGTATTTCACGTTCAGTCGTCTGGTAAGGACGAAGTTACTGGCGCCAATGTACTTGTTGCTATATTCAGCGAGCAAGAGTCTCAGGCCGTTTATATTCTTAAGAAGGCGGATGTAACGCGCTTGGATGTGGTGAACTTCATTAGCCATGGCGTAAGCAAAGCGGATGATGATGAGCCCGTAAACCCTGAAGCGTCGGAAGAGGCTGAAGCAGGCGAAGAAGGTGGCTCAGCATTAAGCAAATACGCAACTGACCTGAATCGTCACGCGAAAGACGGCAAAATAGACCCGTTGATTGGCCGCGATTCGGAAGTAGAGCGCACTATTCAAATTCTATGTCGTCGTCGCAAAAACAACCCGCTGCTTGTGGGTGAAGCGGGCGTAGGTAAAACGGCGATCGCAGAAGGTCTTGCATACAGAATCGTTAACGAAGACGTGCCTGATGTTATTGCTGAAAGTACTGTTTATTCACTGGATTTAGGTGGCCTTCTTGCTGGTACCAAATACCGTGGTGACTTTGAGAAGCGTTTGAAAGCAATTCTGAAAGAGCTTGGTAAAGACAAGAACGCCATTTTGTTTATTGATGAAATCCATACCATTATTGGTGCAGGCGCTGCGTCGGGCGGTGTAATGGATGCGTCAAATTTACTTAAGCCTAAGCTATCAAGCGGTGAACTACGCTGTATTGGCTCAACCACATATCAAGAGTATCAAGGTATTTTTGAGAAAGACCGCGCCCTTGCACGTCGTTTCCAGAAAGTTGACGTTACTGAACCTAGCGTCAGCGATACCACAAAGATACTGCTTGGCCTTAAGAGTCGCTACGAAGAGCACCACAATGTGCGTTTCACTCAAAAGGCGATTCAAGCTGCGGCGGAATTGTCGGCTAAATACATCAACGAGCGTCATCTTCCAGATAAAGCCATTGATGTAATGGATGAGGCAGGCGCAAGCCAGCGCTTGTTGCCGCCTTCTAAGCGCAAAAAAACGATTGGTGTGGGCGACATAGAGCAAATTATTGCAAAAATGGCGCGTATCCCTGAGAAGTCTGTATCGGCTTCTGACAAAGAGGTGCTTAAGAACCTTGGCCGAAACCTTAAAATGGTCGTGTTTGGTCAGGATAAGGCTATAGAGACGCTTAATGACGCTATATTGCTATCACGTTCTGGACTTGGAGCTGAAGCAAAACCAATTGGTAGCTTCTTATTCGCCGGTCCAACTGGTGTTGGTAAAACAGAAGTAACCCAACAGCTGGCTAAAATCATGGGTGTTGAGCTTGTACGTTTTGATATGTCTGAGTACATGGAACGTCATGCAGTTAGCCGCCTAATTGGTGCGCCTCCTGGTTACGTTGGTTTTGACCAAGGCGGTCTGTTAACAGATGCGGTAATCAAAAACCCGTACTCAGTAGTGCTGTTAGATGAAATTGAGAAAGCGCATAGCGATATCTACAATATTCTTCTTCAGGTTATGGACCACGGTACGCTGACTGATAACAATGGACGTAAGGTTGACTTTAGAAACGTAGTGTTAGTGATGACCACCAACGCAGGTGTTCAAGAAACGGTACGTAAATCTATTGGCTTTAAGCAGCAAGATCATAGTCACGATGCGATGTCTGAAATCAATAAGGTGTTTACACCTGAATTCAGAAACCGCCTGGACGGTATTATTTGGTTTAATCATCTTGATCCAGAAATCATCTTGCAGGTGGTAGACAAGTTCATTATTGAGCTTCAGGCACAGCTTGACGTTAAAGGCGTGTCGCTAGAGGTCACCAGTGCTGCCCGCGCTTACATGGCTGAGAAAGGCTATGACAAGGCAATGGGAGCACGCCCTATGGCGCGCGTCATTAAAGATGACCTTAAGAAAGAGTTGGCGAACGAGCTATTGTTTGGCGAGTTATCTAAAGGCGGAAACGTTAAAGTAGACTGCGTTGATGACAAACTCACCTTTGAGTACACAGGTGTAGGTGCAACGTCTGAAGAAGCAGAGCCAACCTAATGTAATAAAGCAGGTAGCGCTAGGTAGAAAGACTAATGTCGTCTATCAAGCGCTAAATCTTCGTTAGTAATTTTGATTCTAAGCGATAGCGCCTCGAGGATGAAATAGGTAAAACCCAGATACGAAAAAGCCCGATCTTAATCGGGCTTTTTTTATGCGTTACCGCTTAAATGGCTCATTATCTTGCGCGATAAACGATACGACCTTTGGTCAAATCGTAAGGAGTCATCTCAACGGTGACCTTATCGCCAGTAAGAATACGGATATAGTTCTTACGCATTTTACCAGAGATGTGTGCAGTCACTACGTGACCGTTTTCTAGTTCAACGCGGAACATAGTGTTAGGTAGCGTGTCTAACACAGTACCTTCCATTTCAATACAATCTTCTTTTGCCATGTAAAGCAGTTACCTCAGTAATTCAAAATTTTTGCCGCGCAGACCATACCCAATCTTGGGTTCGGTGTAAAGCAATTAAGTGGGTATTTTACTATTTTTGCTAAATAGATGCCATTCATTGTCACTAAACTGCTCAAATGGCAAAAATTTGTGTTTATAAGACATTTTTTGACAGCCCTCTACGTAATAGCCCAAATAAACATAGTGGTGGCCTAAACGCCTCGCTTCCTCAATTTGCATGAGTATCATCCATGTACCTAAAGACGCAGAGCTATAGTCAGGGTCGAAAAACGTGTAGAGCGCAGAGAGGGCACCCATATGTTCGTTAGCATCGACAACGTCAGTGACAGCCACTGCAATGAGCTTGTCGCCATCATAGGCCTCTAGGTAATGGGTTGTCATCCAATCACACAAAACGAAATTGTCGAACTGGGTTCGTGACGGCGGATACATACTACCGTCGGCATGTCGCTCTGTAATGTAGCGTTCATACAACGGGTAGTATGTGCTTTTAGTTTCACTAACTAGCTGAACGCGAAACCCTTGGTTGGCCTTTAACAGCCTTTTTTGACTGCGAGAGGGGGTATAAGCATTCACCGGAATTCGCACCGACTTACACGCCTTGCAGGCTGGGCAGTGTGGACGGTAAATTTGTTCACCGCTTCGTCGAAATCCCACTTGAATAAGTTGCGAGTATCGCCACGCCTGAAAATCATTGTTTTCGGCGTATACTAATAATTGCTCTTGCTCATCGGGCAAATAGCTGCATGAAAATGATTGGGTTATACCAAACTTCACGGAGTAATCACTCTTGGCTTCCAACGATTAAGGTAGTCTTCTGACAGCCTACCGTCTTCAGTTAAAGTGTGGTTGTTGTTTTCCAGTTTTTCAATAAAGTTTTCACGGGATAACACATTCGCACCAAGGGATGCCAAATGATCGGTAGGAAGCTGGCAATCAATAAAGGCCATATCGTGAGACTTCATGTGCTCAACCAACGCCATCATAGCAAGCTTTGACGTATTACTTTCCCGGTGAAACATCGATTCACCGCAATATACCTTGCCAATTCCAACGCCATATAGTCCACCCACAAGTGTTTCGCCGTCCCAAACTTCCACAGAGTGTGCTAAACCCAGACCATTGAGCTGCCGGTAAGCCCCAATCATGTCATCGGTAATCCATGTTTCGCTATTGAGTTCACCTGTGTTTGGGTTTTTACGAGGGGTTGATGAACAGGCTTCAATTACTCGGTCGAACGCATAATTTAACGTTACCGTGTATTTTTGTTTTCGAGCAAGCTTCTTAAGGCTTTTCGATGCGACAAAATTGTCGAGTTCAATAATGGCTCTGGGGTCGGGTGACCACCACAACAGCGGTTCGTCATCACTGAACCAAGGGAAAATGCCCTGTGAGTAGGCAGAAAATAAACGTGCAGGACTGAGGTCGCCACCAAATGCTAGCAGGCCGTTAGGTTCGTCTAATGCAGTGTCGACTGGAGGGAAGGGCGCGCCTTCTTCGATGTAATGTAACGCTATCATAATCGGGCCAGAAAAAAGCCCCACTGAACAGCAGGGCTTGGGAAACAGTATTAACCTTGTTCAGGCATCGTACCGTCTAAGTATTTTTCAGCATCTAGCGCCGCCATACATCCTGTACCTGCTGATGTAATGGCTTGACGATAAATGTGATCGCTCACGTCACCTGCAGCAAACACACCTTCAACGCTTGTTTGCGTCGCATTGCCGTTTGTACCGCTGTTTACAACGATATAGCCATCTTTCATTTCAAGCTGGCCATCAAAGATATCGGTATTCGGTTTGTGACCGATAGCAACGAATAGCCCCATAACATCAAGCTCTTCAGTGGCATCACTGTTCGTATCTTTAATACGGACTTTGGTTACACCCATTTCGTCACCGAGCACTTCATCTAGTGTACGGTTTAAGTGTAATACCACGTTACCGTTTTCTGCTTTATCACGAAGGCGTTGCTCAAGAATTTTTTCACTTCTAAAGCTATCTCTTCTGTGAATAACATGTACTTCTGATGCAATGTTTGAAAGGTAAAGCGCTTCTTCAACAGCGGTGTTACCACCACCAATTACCGCTACTTTTTGATTGCGGTAGAAGAAACCGTCACAGGTTGCACAAGCAGATACACCTTTACCCATAAACGCTTGCTCTGATTCAAGACCAAGATATTTAGCTGAAGCACCTGTAGCAATGATTAGTGCGTCACACGTATAAGTACCGCTATCTCCGTAAAGCGTGAAAGGGCGCTTCGAAAAGTCGGTCTTATTGATGTGATCGAAAATAATTTCAGTATCGAACTTTTCAGCATGCTTTTGCATACGAACCATTAGATCAGGACCAGTAAGGCCTTCAGGATCGCCCGGCCAGTTTTCTACTTCTGTCGTGGTAGTAAGCTGTCCGCCTTGTTGAATACCAGTTAACAGTACAGGTTTAAGGTTTGCACGTGCAGCATAAACCGCTGCTGAATAACCTGCAGGGCCTGAACCCAAGATAAGTAGACGGACGTGTCTGCTTTCTGCCATTTTCCTCTCCAAATAATTCACCCAATAGGGTTACTTATAAAATTTCTCTTAGAAAGCTAGGTAGGGGCGAAAATCTGTAAATCAAGCTCAACACCTAGTTACTTTTATTATAGTAATTTGCCAGCGCAATATCTGCAGGTCGTTATTCACTTGCTTTAACAAAAGTAACAACAAAGCCATGCAGCACAATGTTTAGGCTTAAGCGCTATATGATGCCTTTAAGCGAGAAAAATGTCACTTAAAGATAGATTGAACTTATACCTTTTAATTATTAACGCGGGGTGTATTAGCTACACAACGCCGATCTTCACAGCAGACCAAAAGGCAGCCGCCACATCAACGAAACTTAATTAACTACAGTGCAATCGTATTTGATAAGATCGATGTTGATAGTTTATCGCTGTAATTACGTACTGATTTAGAAGAACCAGTTTGTATTAGCCAAAAAGCGGATTACAATTTAGTTATAACTATCGAATAATGACGTGAGTGATATCAGTATTAATGCTGATAGTAAGGTTTATCAAAGAGGTGAGGCATGTCTCAATCAATAATGACAATGTTGAAAAACGGTCAGCAGTACATGAAGACATGGCCTGTAAGAAAAGAACTCTATGCCTTTTTCCCAGAGTGTAGAGTTGTAGCAGCGACTAAGTTTGCAATTAAAACCATGCCGCCAGTGGCAATGGTTTCATGCGCGCTGCTCTATCAGAGTTTAGGCGCCGATTATCTACCTCAAACCATTACCATAGGTGCTTTCTTCTTAAGTCTGCCTATGCAAGGTTTGCTTTGGCTAGGACATCGCTCTGACCAATACCTTCCACCACAACTGAAAAGCTGGTACCAAGAAATCCACTCAAAAATGCGCTCGCAAGGTGTGGCTATGACCAATGCTAAATCAAAACCAAAATATAAAGAGCTAGCGCAACTTCTTAAGACAGCGTTTAACGATTTAGACAACGCATTTACTAAACACTGGTTTAATTAACAGCACGTATCCTGTAAATACCGCTCGCCAGACAGCGTCTTGGGTCAATTGGCTTTTAGGCTGCCAACGTCTGGTGCGCGAAGCAAGGCCTGACACTTCCTACATTTGTATTGTGCCCCTTTTGAAATGTTATTGTGTCTGCGTGTACTTAGCGCATAAGTGTCACAGTCACACACATAATGAAAAGTGCGGGCTACCCGTTTCACGTCAAATTGATGGGTAGCATTAGGCGTGCAGTTAAATACGCTGCGCATTATCGACTGCCATTCTTTGCCGTGGGGCTGAACTCTGCCAAACAGAACCCATACCAACAAATGGCTGACTTCGTGTGGTACCACGTCACTTAAAAAGGCATCGATATTATCTTTAAACAGAAGTGGGTGAAAATTCACGCGGTTTTGCTGTAAAAACGCAGTGCCCGCATTTTTCCCCGACCGTCTAAAAGTGATGGTAGGGCGCTTGAACGTTTGCTTGAAGTATTGCTCTGCTTGCTCATAGCAATAAAAAACAGCGTCGGTAATAACGCGACGCTGTTCTTGAGTTAAGTCATTTGAAGCGATGTTGCTGCCTCTGTCTTTTTACTGTTTCTACTTATTTGCTGCGCGTATTATTTAACGTCACAAGGTAAACATAGCACGTAGGTACCCTTAGGGTCGTTTAGTTGGTTTACTAAACTGAACTCTTTAAGTACGCGCTTAAATTCATTTACCAGTGCAGAGTCGGCATGGGCAAACTGCCATTTGCCCACAAACGTCATTGCCTGGCCAAAGAATTCCTTCCAGAAAATTTCCTGGGCACTCAACGTACGTTGTACGTAGAATGTATCATAATTTTCTAGCTCGGCGAGCTCGGCCGCAGCAACTACAGCATCGTCAACCGTACCAAGCTGGTCTACCAAGCCAAGTTCAATTGCATCTTCGCCAATCCACACGCGTCCTTGGGCAACCCTATCCACTTCTTCTACCGACATACCACGAGCATTTGAAACCAACGACAAGAAGTTTCCGTAAGTGTTTTCAACGTTGCGCTGAAGAATCTGACCGAATTCTGGTGCTAGTGGGCGCACAGTAGAGAAGCCTGCAAGCTCTGTAGAGCCCACACCGTCACTGTGAATACCTAAATAATCCAGTGAATTCTCGTAGGTCATAAACATACCAAACACGCCAATCGAGCCTGTAATTGTGCTAGGGCTTGCAATTATTCTATCGGTACTTGCCGCAATCCAATAACCGCCTGAAGCTGCATAGGTACTCATAGAAGCAATAACGGGCTTACCTGCTTGTTGTAGCTGCAACACTTCCTGACGGATAATTTCAGAGGCGAATGCGCTGCCTCCAGGAGAATCAATCTGAAGAACCACTGCTTTTACGTTGTCGTCTAGACGTGCCTTTCTTAAAAGACGAGCGGTGCTGTCTCCACCTATAGTACCGGCTTTTTGATTACCGTCTAAGATGGTGCCCTTGGCAACTACAATCGCCACTTTATCCATATCTGACTCGATAACCGGCATAGGCGGGTTAACAACTTTAAGATAGGTATTGAACGAAGTGAGGTTAACGCCGTGATTGTTTTCATCTTCACCGACTAACTCAGTAAGCTCCAATCTTACTTCTTCGCGGGTCTTCAATGCGTCTACCCAATTATTCTCAAGCGCATACTGTGCGAAATCGCCGCCTGCCGCTTCAAACTTTGCTAATAAACCTTCAAGGGTCTCGTCAAAGTTTGCTTCATCGATACCGCGAGCTGCTGCTACATCCGCTTTGTATTGCGCCCAGTAACCATCTAACCACTGTTTCTCCGCTTCTTTTGCTTCTTCAGACATATCATTTCGCATGATAGGCTCAACAGCAGATTTATAAGTACCAACCCGGAAGATATGCGTGGTTACTTTTAACTTTTCTAGCATGTCTTTGAAGTACATGCCATAACGGCCGTAGCCTTCAAACATTAACCCGCCCATTGGGTTCAGATAGATGCTATCAGCGTGTGCTGCCAAGTAATATTGGTCTTGGGAAAAGTAATCACCAATGGCATAAACGGGCTTTTCAGATTCTTTAAATGCGTCAATAGCATTAGCTACGGTGCGCAACTTGTCTAAACCACCTCCGGTAAGACCTTGAAGGTCAAGAACCAAAGCTTTAATACGGCGATCTTTTTGCGCATTTTCAAGCACTTTCACTACATCGCGTACCAGTACTTCTGGGTTTTCAGGTTCACTGCCTAGCGATTCTTGTAAGAACTGTTCGAAAGGATCAATGCTTTCTTTTTCTATAACTAGCTTGCCGTTAAGCGTAAGAAACAAAGCACTGTCTTTGTTTACGGTAAACTGTTCATCGTCCTGACCAGTTATTGCGATTATCAATCCAACAAAAATAACAATGAATATCAAATTAAAGAAAAGTTTGCGGGTGAAGTTAAGCACCGTCCACAAGCCAATAAACAAGGATTTAGTCCAATTTCCTTTGGCTGCCATTTTAATCACTACCTTTTTTTGAATTAACTAACCAGAGCAAGATAGATCAGGCATACCTTACTCACGTACTGCATTCTATTATGTTACCTAAATCGAGTAAGATCGCGAACTTAATTGTAATTTTTTGTGAGTGTCTTTGTTTTCGGCGACTTACGATGACTTTTATTCTGCGTTCTTTTTTTCGTCTTGTTCCAGCCACTTTCGAATGAGAGAGGCAATACGTTTGTGACTATCCTCGCTCATCGTCATAAGAAATTTTCCATTCTTTGCTTTATAGCCGGTTTTTCCATGGCCCTTTTTCATTAGTCGTAAAAACGGTGAGGGCTTATTTTCGCGCGATGAAATTTTTTTCATAAAGTGCCGTTCTTATTTCTTAATCACACAAAGTAGGCAAAACAATGACACACATTTACCAACAAATCGTAGCCCGACTGCAAGTGGCAGATGGCATTCCTTTACTTTTATTACGCTTGTATTTAGCACCAGTGATGATACAGGCTGGCTGGAATAAAGCATCCAGTTTCGACAGTATTGTAGATTGGTTTGGTAACGATGATTATGGGCTTGGTTTACCAATGCCTTTGGTAATGGCGTTCTTAGCTACAGCCGCAGAACTCGTGGGCGGTGTTCTATTGTTATTGGGTGCATTGACGCGCTTGGTGAGTATTCCATTAATGGTAACCATGATAGTCGCTATGGTGAGTGTTCACGCTAAGAATGGATGGCTCGCTATTGCTGATGCGTCTTCATGGTTAGCCGACGGTACAATCTTACTGAATGAAAACATTATGGCTGCGCCAGAAAAGCTTGCGGCAGCTAAATCATTGTTACAAGAGCATGGCCATTATGACTGGCTTACATCCAGCGGTAACTTTGTGGTACTTAACAACGGCATCGAATTCGCTGCGACCTATTTTATTATGCTTTTAGTTTTGTTTATCTATGGTGGTGGACGCTTCTTTAGTGTCGATTACTATGTGAATAAAGCCATGCGTTCTAAAAGTAATTAGGGACGCTCCATTTGCTGTACAAAAGGCCGGAATTTTCTGGTCTTTTTCGTTTATGAACCGTAGGATCTAGCATTCAGGTTAGGTAAATTATTGTTGTTGGCACGCTTGTCTCGATTATGAAAATCGAAGCGTGATAACAGCAACGCGAAAAAATAAAGTAGGGACGTAAATGGACGCATTAACATTGTTACTCAACAGAAGTTCTCAGCCTCGATTGGAAGCGCCAGCACCTAGTGGTGATGCCTTAGAGAATATTATGCAGGCTGCACTACGTGCCCCAGACCATGCTTGTCTTACTCCGTGGCGTTTTATTGTGTGCACAGGAAAAGGGCTGGATAAGCTAGGTGCACTCTATGAGCAATCCGCTATTGAAAATGAAAAGTCGCAGAAAGAAATTGAACGTGCCGTGCAGCTTCCTCACCGCGCACCTATGGTTATCGTAGCCATCGCAAAGCATGTGGAACATGAAAAGGTACCGCGTGTTGAGCAGATAGCGTCGGCAAGCTGTGGCGTCATGGCGATGCAAATGGCAGCAGTAGCACAAGGGTTTAACGGCATGTGGCGCACCGGTGGCTACGCACACTGTGAGACGGTAAGAAACGGATTAGGTTTAAGTGAAGAAGACGAGCTGGTAGGTTTCTTATATTTAGGAACACCAGCGTTTGAGCCTGCACCTAAACCGCAAAGAAATAGTAACGACTACTTTGAATTCTGGCAGTAGTTGATACCTATTTGAATAAACTGCCGCATTAGATAGCTAGCGGCGAGTAAGAAGGGTCTTATTTTTATAAGTAAGCTAAAATAAGACCCTAACATTTAACCTAGAAAGATAGGTCTACATTATAACCAGCGAACTTCCTGATATTAATAACGCGATCGCCATCTAGCAACCAGTATTGCCCTTTGATACCTTGCAACACACCAGTAAATGACGGTGTCTTATCTAAGTTTAAAGATTTTATCTTTACCGGATAATCTTCAACAGGGTAATGAATATCATGGATAGGCGTAGTCACTTCTGATACTGCTTGAAGCCCTTTTTCTTGCTTCAGCGCTTCTAGCTCACTTTCAATTTTACCCATTAATTCGGTTTTGACCTGTTCTAAATCAACCTCGTCAGGTTTGCCCTTTAACATTGTTCGCCAATTGGTTTTATCTGCAATGTGATCTTTGCATAACGTTTCAACCAAACCACTGGTAAGCCTGTCAGGAACTCGCAGCATTACGGTAGCTTGCGTAGCTCCTTGATCCATCCAACGGGTAGACACGCCTTCGGTGACTTGACGAGTGATGCCCACTTTTACCGTACCTGTGTTAGCCAAATAAACAAAATGCTCGCTAAAGCAATGTTCTTCACCCCACTGAGGTTCTCTGCACGTCCCTTCGTGGTAATGGCACTTTTCTGGCTTAATAATGCAGCTATCGCATTGTGCCAGCGATATCAAACACGGGTAGCAGTATCCTTGGTTGAAGCTTTTTTTGGTTTTGCGGTTGCAGTGAACACAGTTGATGTCACCAGAGTAGGTTACCGTCACTTCCTTGCCGATAAGAGAATTGATATCTACCAACTCATCACCAATTGGAAGCGAGTAGTGCACGGTATTGTTTTCATCGGCGGAGGTACGCATTTTTTTAAGCATACCCGAATATGTTGTTGTCACTTGTTGAAACCTTTTTCTTAAAAACTTTATTTGTAACGCTGTTAGTCGCTTAATTCGCCGCGCAAGTTTTGCGTTAATAGATGGCTTATTTCCTCAAAAGGAAGCCCTTTACTTAATAAGTAGTGCAGTTTCGCGAGGGCAGCCTCGGGCGTCATATCGCTACCCGATAAAACTCCTACTTCTTGTAGGCCATGGCCAGTGGCATAGCCACCCATGTTTACGCGACCGCGCATACACTGGGTACAATTCAAAACAGGAATTTCTCTGGCTTTTGCGTATTTTAACTGTGCAATAAGCTCAGGGTTCTGAGGTGCATTGCCCACACCATAACTCAGTAAAATCAACGCGTTCACAGGTTGCTGTAGCGTGTTTTTAATCACCTCTGGCGCAATACCGGGATACAAACTTACCATGCCGATCGGTTGGGCTTTGACGTTCGATACCGTTAAGGTGTTATTTGGTGTCTTCGCTAATTCACCGGCTTTCAGACGAATGTTAATGCCAGCTTCTAACAGTGGAGGAAAGTTAGGGGAGTCAAAGGCACTGAATCCATCTGCATCTACTTTGCGGCTGCGGTTGCCACGAAGTAGTCTGTTGTTGAAGAACAGTCCGACTTCGGCAATGGGGAAGTTCGCGGCAACATATAACGCGTTTAGAAGGTTGACTTGACCATCTGAGCGAAGCTCTGCCAATGGAATTTGAGAACCGGTAACAATGACAGGTTTTGACAAATCCTCAAGCATGAAACTCAACGCCGAGGCGGTGTATGCCATGGTGTCTGTACCGTGCAAAATAATGAAGCCATCGTACTTGTCGTAGTTGTTGGCGATATCATCGGCAATACGCTGCCAGTCAGACGGATCCATGTCTGATGAATCGATAAGGTTATCGTATTCATGCAGGGTAAAAAGGGGCATTTCAGAACGGTGAAACTCCGGCATCTTTTTCAGTGTGTCTGACAAGAAGCCTGCAGCGGGTACGTAGCCTTGTTTAGACGGCTTCATACCAATAGTTCCACCTGTATAGGCAATATATATATGTTTGCGCATGAAATGACCTTACCCTTAATTTGGGAATACTTTTCAAAAGGGGATAGCGTAATTTGACGGGCATTCTAACAATACCCACGGGTTTGTCACCCTGAAATACGAAGGCACAAAAAAGCGGTGAAGATCACCGCTTTTATTCTGTATCAACTTTTTAGCAACGTTAGGCTGAGCCCTATGCTGAAGTTCGGTACTACTTAACTTCTTTACCCGCTGCTTGTTGGTCTGCATGGTAGCTCGAGCGGACCATTGGGCCACATGCTGCATGCGTGAAGCCAATTTCTTTTGCGTAGTCACCAAGGGCGTCGAATTCCTTAGGGTGTACGTAGCGCTTAACCGGGTAGTGGTGACGGCTTGGCTGAAGGTATTGACCCAGCGTAAGCATGTCCACATTGTGAGCGCGCAGATCATCAAGTACGCCTTGAATTTCTTCGTTCTCTTCGCCCATACCCATCATCAGACCAGATTTGGTCATCACGTCAGGGTGTTGCGCTTTAAACTTCTTAAGCAAATCCAACGACCATTGGTAATTCGCGCCAGGGCGACATTCACGGTATAAACGCGGGATCGTCTCTAAGTTGTGGTTGAACACATCAGGCACGCCGTCTTTGAAAATCTCAAGTGCACGATCCATACGTCCACGAAAATCGGGTACTAATACTTCGATTGTCGTTGTTGGACTGTGTTCGCGAATGGCGTTAATACAATCTACGAAATGCTGAGCGCCACCGTCGCGAAGGTCATCGCGGTCAACAGAAGTAATAACCACATAGCGCAAATTCATTTCTGCAATGGTTTTAGCCAGCTTCTCAGGCTCTTCTGCACTAGGAGGCAGAGGTTTACCGTGGGCTACGTCACAGAAAGGACAACGACGAGTACAAATATCACCTAGAATCATAAAGGTGGCTGTACCGTGGTTGAAACACTCGGCAAGGTTAGGACAACTCGCTTCTTCACACACAGAGTGAAGATTGTTTTTGCGAAGTGTCTGTTTGATGTGATCAATTTTCTCGGTAGTACGAGGAAGCTTGATTTTAATCCACTCCGGCTTGCGCAGCATTTCTTCCTTTTCAGTAGGAATAATAGTGACGGGAATGTGTTTTACTTTTTCATCATCACGGAGTTTTATCCCCGCTTGAGGTCGTGCATTACTCATCAAAACCTTCTTTGTATGTTGGCTGTGCAATGGAAAGCGCTTCTAGCAACAAATGCGTTAATTCATTACCAGCGGTCTCAAGCGTAGTTGGACCATTGAGGCGCGCGGTATCGATCATTTCCATACCGGCATAACCGCAAGGATTAATACGCTGAAACGGTGATAAGTCCATATTAACATTTAAAGCTAAGCCATGAAACGAGCAGCCATTACGTATTCTTAAACCTAATGAACAAACTTTCTTCTCATCGACGTATACGCCAGGCGCATCGGGCTTTGGATACGCGGTTACGCCGTATTTTCCAAGTAGTCCGACCACCGCTTCTTCCATAGCAGTGACTAAATGGCGAACACCTAGCTTTCTGCGCTTAATGTTTAGCATCAGATAAATCACTTGTTGGCCTGGACCGTGATAGGTCACTTGGCCACCTCGGTCAACCTGAACAACAGGAATATCACCAGGCATAAGTATGTGTTCAGCTTTGCCTGCTTGTCCTTGCGTAAAGACGGCATCGTGTTCAACAAGCCAAATTTCATCTTGGGTATTTTGGTATCGCTCATCGGTGAAGCGTTTCATTGCCTCGAAGATAGGCTCATACGGCTGACGCCCTAACTGACGTACTATAACGCCGTTTGCGTCAGACGCTATCGACTGCTCATTCACTTAAAGTACAACCCTAACCAGCTCTAATTTGGCAAGTTCAGTGTAAATGGTTTCCATGTGCTCTTTGCTGGTTACACGCACACTGATAGACACCGAGTGGTAAGTACCTTTACTACTTGGTTTTACGTTAGGCGAGTAATCGCCTGGCGCATGTTGCTGAAGGCAGCTCACTACCTGTTGAGGTAGGTCTTCATGAGCAACGCCCATGACTTTAAACGTTTGGTTTGTTGGAAAATCTAGTAATTCGTCGAAACGGGTATCCATGCGATATCCTTGGTACTTAAAATATCATATAAAAAAACGGCCAGATTGTAACAAATCTGGCCGCTTCACAACTAGCTTTTTAACGTATTCAGTAAAGGTGTTTACTCGTCGTCAAATCCTAGCTGAAGCATAATGTAGTCTTTCATGCGATTAAAGAAGCTGCCTTCTTTTACTTCTTGAAGGGTAACTAGGGGATAGCTAGCCACATCTTCACCGTCTAGTTGTAGATAAAGTTTTCCAACAACCTGACCTTTTGCAAGTGGTGCTTCAAGCTTGTCATCAAGTTCGAAGTTAGCTTCTAAATTAGCCGCCTGACCGCGTGGAATAGTAATGGGGGTAGATTGATTAATTCCAAGGTCTACTGTCTCTCTATCACCCATATAGATGCGGTGAGCAACGAAACTATGACCAGCTTGGTATGGCGTAAGTGTCTCGTAAAAACGGAAGCCATACTTAAGTAGCTTTTTGTTTTCAACTTTACGTGCACGTTCGCTATCAGTCCCCATAACTACAGAGATTAGACGCATACCGCCTTGCTCTGCAGAAGTGATTAGGCTGTAGCCCGCATCAGACGTGTGGCCAGTTTTAATGCCATCAACGTTTAAGCTTTTGTCCCATAACAGGCTATTGCGGTTGTATTGCTTAATGCCGTTGTAGGTGAATTCCTTCTCGCTATAAATCTTGTACATTTCTGGCGTTTCTGCGATAAGCGCGCGAGACAGAATCGCCATGTCACGAGGGGTAGTGTAGTGGTCAGGGTCGTGAAGACCGTGAGCATTAACCCAGTGAGAACCACTCATGCCAAGTGATGCCGTGTGTGCATTCATCATGCTGGCAAAAGCAGATTCTGAACCTGCTACGTGTTCTGCCATAGCAACACAGGCGTCGTTACCTGACTGCACAACAATGCCACGCAGTAAGTCACGTACTGAAACTTGTGTACCTACTTCAATAAACATTTTTGACGAGTCAGGGAATTTCTTCGCCCATGCGTTTTCCGAGATAGTCACTTCGTCGTCTAAGCTGATGTTACCGGCCTGTAATTCTTTGCCAATAACATAAATAGTCATTATTTTCGTTAAGCTCGCAGGAGCAAGCTGCATGTCCGCATTTTTAGATGCAATCACATGACGCGTTTCAAAGTCGGTTAGAAGAAAACCTTCTGCGGCAACTGAAGGAGCAGGCGGAGTGACTACGGCAGCATTTGCTGTGTGTAGTAAAGTGCCTATCACCAAAAAGGCAAATGAAAGTAATGACGGTTTAGCGCGTTGAATTATTCTGAGCATGGTTCTAATTTCTTTGACCGTTTTATCCGTGTGAGTTAAAGCTTACCCTATTGTTGCGATGACCGCGAAACGATGACCGCAAAACATGGCTACCCAATTTTAGCTTTTGTCCAGTTCGTAACCGAATTCTGTTGTTTCACCTACTTATTATTTGAGGTGACGAGAGATCTTAACGAAAGGCTGCTTATAAGACTAGGTTTTATCAAAAAAGTTTACGCGATTGTAGGTATTAGGCGAAGAAACCGTGATATTGCCTGCTGAATGACACAATGCTGCCACAATGTCGTTGTTTTTATGAGCGTGCGACAACCCAACCAACTACATGGTCTGTGTAATCGCGTAAGCGTTGGGATAGCCATTTTGCTTTAATTGTTCAAGAACCTCCGCGACGACAGCTTCATCGTGGATAGGGCCAAGCTGTAGTTTATAAATGTTATCTGCTACTGGCAGGTGAGCGGGAATTTGATATAACGCCGATAGCACGTTAGAGATAGATTTTGCCTTCTCGGCGTTTGAAAGCGCAGCAACTTGAATATAGATCGCATCAATTACCGCGTTGCTACTTTTCCCACTGCTGCTTGTATTGGTATCCGCGGTGTTCGAAGAGGGGGCTAATGGCGGGGTGGGTGAAGTTGCTGCCAAGGCCGGTGCGGGTACTACCGCAATACCCAAGTATTCATCGTATGTAACGGTTGGACTGTTTCCCACCGTCACATTGTTTTGTTCGTCAAAGTGGATAACTTCAAGTTTGACTCGCGCTGTGCCTTTGCTGTGGTAGCCTAGTTTTACTGCGGCTGCATACGACAAATCGATAATTCTATCATCGTGAAAAGGGCCGCGGTCGTTAACGCGGACGATCGCTTGTTTGTTATTTTCCAAGTTAGTAACACGCACGTAAGAGGGCAGTGGCAATGTTTTGTGAGCCGCGCTCATGGCAAACATATTGTAAGTTTCGCCATTTGAGGTTAAGTGACCGTGAAACTTCTGACCATACCAACTGGCATAACCAACCTCTTCATAGCCTTTACCACTATCCATTGGCGTGTAGTGCTTGCCCAGTACCTTGTAAGGCCTGCTGTTAAACATGCGGTAGGCTTCGTATTTTGGTACAGCATCAAGTGTTTCTGGTTTCTTGGCAACGTGCTTAGGCGCTGAGTCTTGCTTTTGAGTATAGCGACCAGATTGTGTAGGTGCACTTTGGCATCCCACTAATGCCAAAACTATAAAAACAGCTGAGCCATAGCGAAAGAACTGTCCGTTTGCCAGATTTTGGGCAACAAGACCCGCATTAACTAAACCCGCTTTTACAAAATCAAGTACCGAAAAAAGGCGTTGCAACATACAAGTTATCTAGACATTAAACGTTTCTGAGTGGCAATGGCCATAAGAATGCCAAAACCTGCCATTAAAGTCACCATAGATGTTCCTCCAAAGCTCACTAGAGGAAGGGGAACACCCACCACGGGAAGTAATCCGGACACCATGCCCATGTTTACAAATACATAAACAAAAAAGGTAAGGGTAATACTGCCGCCAAGCAATTTTGCATAGGCGTCTTGTGCCCGGCTAGAAATTATAAGGCCGCGCATAATTATAAAAATGTATATTGCCATTAAACACATTACACCGGTAAGACCAAACTCTTCACTGAATACTGAAAAGATAAAGTCGGTGTGACGTTCGGGTAAAAACTCGAGTTGTGATTGCGTGCCTTGCAGCCAGCCTTTGCCGTCTACACCACCGGAACCAATGGCAATTTTAGATTGGATTATGTGGTAGCCAGAACCTAGCGGGTCGCTTTCTGGGTTCAAAAAAGTAAGAACCCGCTGCTTTTGGTAATCCTTCATTAAAAAGAACCACATCACAGGCGCAAACGCGCCAATGAGGCCGCCCACTACTGAAATAAGACGCCAGCTCATACCTGCCAGGAATATGGCAAAGATACCTGAACTGGCGATGAGTAACGAGGTCCCTAAATCAGGCTGCTTTGCAATGAGAATGGTGGGCACGACCACCAAACCAAACCCAACGATAATGTGGGTGGTGCGTGGCGGCATAGTGAATTTACTGATATACCATGCAACCATCATAGGCACGGCAAGCTTCATCAGTTCAGAGGGCTGAAAACGGATAAAGCCCAGGTCTAGCCAGCGCTGTGCGCCTTTGCCCATATCACCAAATAATAAAACGGCAATTAGCATGAGCAGGCCTGCACCATAGGCATAGGTTGAGAAAAACCTAAACACGCCCAAAGGGGCTTGGGCTAATCCGAACATAACGATAAAGCTAAATCCCAGCCTGATAAACTGGCGCTCCATTTGCTCCATATCCTGACCTGACGCCGAGTACAGAGTAAATAGCCCAACACAACTTAGCACGAGTAGCCCGACTAACAGCCATCCATCGATATGAATGCGCTGAAGAAAACTCATTTTATTAGGGTTTATGGTGGTTCTCTTCACTAGTTTGTCCCTAATTCATTATCATTGTTTGCCGAGTCAGCTTCGGCAGTTTCAAAAACACGGTCTCTGAAATAGAAATCCATGATTTGACGGGCGACGGGTGCTGCGTTCTTACTACCACCGCCTACGTTTTCAAGGACCACGGTTACCGATATCTCTGGATCATTGAAAGGTGCGAAGCCAACATACATGGCATTGTCTCGAAGACGCTCATCAATTTTAGTAGCGTCATATTTTTCATTTTGGCCAACGGTAAACAACTGTGCTGTTCCTGTCTTACCCGCAGAGTCGTAAGGGGTATCTGCAAATGCATGACGCGCGCCGCCTTCTTCGCCACTCACAACATCGCGCATGGCGTTTAACACCACATCTAAATTGTTACGGTTCTTAATTTCTATAGGCCGCAGCGACTTAAGTGGGATAAGGTCGACAGAACTATCGGTGTTCATATAACCGCGAATGATTTGTGGAATATAGCGTTCCCCAGCATTGATCAGCGTGTTAACCGATGTATTTAACTGTACCGGCGTGGTGGTCCAGTAGCTCTGTCCTATACCAACGGGAATGGTGTCACCAATATACCAAGGTTGATTAAAGCGAGCGCGTTTCCAGCCTCGGCTAGGCATGTTGGCATCTGACTCTTCATAAAGATCGATACCCGTGAAATCTCCGAATCCGAATTCGTACATAGATTCACTGATTTTATCGATACCCAATTTATACGCTAGCTCGTAATAATAAGTATCGCACGACACTTCTATTGCTTTTGATACGTTAACTTTGCCATGTCCCCATCGACGCCAATCGCGCCACACGTGCGACACATTTGGCAATTGATAGCGTCCTGTATCGTTAATGGTGTAGTCTTTGGTGATAATGCCTTCTTCTAGTCCAACAAAACCAAGGTGCGGTTTAATGGTAGAAGCGGGAGGGTATTGTCCTTGTGTCGCTCTGTTAATTAGCGGGCGGTCTGGCGAATTCAGTAGCGCAGAGTAATTCTTGCTGCTGATACCGTGCACGAATAAATTGGGGTCGTAACTAGGGTTAGAATATAGTGCCAGTACGCCACCTGTTTTAACATCGGTAACCACTACAGCGCCGCGCATGCCTTCTATTATTCGCTGGGCTTCCAACTGAAGCTCTAAATCCAGGTTAAGTACGATATCTTTGCCCGGTGTTGGTGGCTCAACACTGAGTACACGAATAATTCGGCCTTGGTTGTTTACTTCGACCTGCTGATAACCCACTTTTCCATGAAGCAGCTCTTCGTGATATTTCTCTATGCCTAGCTTACCGATATCGTGGGTTGCGGCGTAATTATCTTCTTGGCCTGCTTCAACGAGTTTTTGTAAGTCTCGCTTGTTAATGCGTGCAACATAACCCAGTGCATGGGTAAGCGTTTCTTTATAAGGGTAATGACGAGCTAAACGCGCTTCAATTTGAACACCCGGAAACTTGTGTTTGCTGGCAGAGAACAGAGCAACTTCTTCTTCGCTTAGCTGAGTGCGAAGCGCAACGGGTTTAAATCTCCGCGTTCCTTTTAGCGTAGATTGAAAGCGTTCAATTTCATCGCTGGTGATGCTCATTAATTCGGTCAGATCTGCAAGGGTTTGTTCAATATCATCCACTTGCTCTGGAATAACTTCCAAACTGAAAACCGGACGGTTCTCGGCTAAAAGCACGCCGTTACGGTCATAAATGAGACCGCGGTTAGGCGCTACGGGCAGCACTTTAATTCGGTTACCGTTAGACCGGGTTTGATAATCTTCAAATTGGGTGACCTGCAAAGAATAGAGGTTGTTAAGTACAATGCCCAACATGGCCACAACAATAATAAAAGCAATGGTCGCTCGGCGCGCGAACAAGTTCGCTTCAGCGGAGTGGTCCCGTATTGCTTGACGTTTTCGTTGCATTGACTTCCTTTGCATTAATAAAGCGACCAATTACTCACGGTGATAAGGGTGATTTTGCGTCACCGACCACGCGCGGTATAAGCTTTCTGTAAGAATGATCCTAACAAGTGGATGGGGTAGAGTTAAGGCTGATAAGGACCACTTTTGTTCCGACGCAGCAATACATTCTGGTGCTAACCCTTCTGGACCACCAATAAGCAGGCTTACGTCGCGCCCGTCCATTTTCCAATTGTCGAGTTGTTTAGCAAGCGTGGGAGTGTCCCAGGGTTTACCTGTTACTTCTAACGTAACAATGCGATTTCCTTTGGGAATAGCGGCTAGCATTTGCTCGCCTTCTTTTTCCAAAATGCGCTTAATATCCGCGTTTTTGCCTCGCTTTCCGGCGGGTATTTCAGTAAAGGACACTGGCATGTCGCTAGGGAAACGACGAATAAACTCATCCACGCCTGTACTTACCCAGCTTGGCATTTTTGTTCCGACCGCGACGATTTGTATACGCACTTCTTTTACCCTTACCGCAGGAATTAGTATTTCACTTATACAATAAAGGCCATACGCATTTAAGTATGGCCTTTATTGACCGTGTTACTGCATGTTTATAGCAGGCGTTTACGCCACTACGACCACAGTTTCTCTAGCTGGTAGAAATCACGGGTTTCATCTTGCATAACGTGCAAAATAACATCACCAAAATCAACCAGAACCCATTCGCCGGTTTCCTTACCTTCCACGCTTCCAGGTGCGTGGCCCGCTTTCTTCGCTTCTACCATGACATTTTCTGCAATAGATGAAACGTGGCGCTTTGAGTTACCTGAACAAATGATCATGGTATCTGTAATACTTGATTTGCCGCGAACGTCTAGTTCAATAACATCACGGCCTTTCATATCGTCAATTTTGTCTTTAACAAACTGTTTGAGCTGTTGACTCTCCAAGAGTTTTCCTCACTTACTTAACTTTTATATAACTGATGTTCGTTTATGTAATCTAAAACGCTTTCTTCTAACCATAAGTTAGATAGGTCAGCATTTGAACTGTTTGGCGTACCCGCTTTTTCAGGCGTAGCAGCACCTGCTAGTACGTCACGAATTTCAGTAGATGAAACACTAAACAGCGGTGTGTTGGTTAACACTACATGGCCTGCAGGCTTTGCGTGAATAACATTTTTATCGTTAGCCACATGACAATCTAACCAAGCTTGTATTGCGGGAGGCGGCGAAAATTTTTCGTCGTCTCTGCGCATAACCACTAAGTGACAATAATCGAGCAGGTGTTCCCACTCGTACCATTTGTCTAGATTATACAGTGAATCAGCGCCAATGAAAAAACAGATTGTGTCATCGCTTTTCTCTTTAAGTGCACGCAGTGTTTTAACTGTATAAGAGGGTGACGGAAGCGTCAGTTCAATTAACTCTGGAATAAGTCTGTCATTGTTTTGGGCGCAAAGTTCAATCATTTTTACCCGATGGCTTTCTGACACACCTACTGACTTATGCGGAGCTAATTTACAAGGCATGAGATGAACGTGGTTTACGCCAATTTCATCCGCCGCTTTTAGTGCCGCACCAATATGGCCTTTATGCGGCGGATTAAACGTACCACCAAGAATGGCTTTCACCGTTGGATATGCTCGAGAAGCGCCGGAAAGACTCACTTAGACTTGCCCATTATGCCTGTAACAAAGGAATTTCGCGAAGGTCCATACCCATGAACATCATGCACAAGTGACACATTTCGACGTAAGGGCGGGCAATGACATTTTGTTTGAATGCATGATCTGACTGAGTCAACGCTTTTTGGATGTCTTCTAGCTGCGCGACGCTCAGACGATTCAATGCACTTTGATAAAAACCTTGTCTATTACGCCAAATACCGAATTTTTGCCACTGAATGGGGGCACCGCTTTGCTGCGCTAGTTTTAGTTTCCATAACTGCTCCCACTCTCGAATCAGCGCCCAAATAATGATGTTAGGCTCCAGACCCTCGCTCTCTAATCGGTATAGCATTTTTATGCAGCGGGTACTGTCGCCGCTAAGCATAACGTCAACTAGTTGAAACACGTTGAAGCGCGACTGATCGACCATCGCCTTTTCAATTTGTTCGTCTGAAATAGACTGGTGTGGATAGAGTAGGGCGAGCTTGTCAATTTCTTGTTTAGCAGCAAGCATGTTGCCTTCGCAGAAATCAGCAATCATTTTAGCACCCGACGCTGATACGGAGAGTTGGTGGGCAATTAACTGCTGGTTGAGCCATGCATTGAGCTGCTTGCCTTCCAACGGGTAACACAATACCGACGCGCCCAAATCATCAAGCACTTTAAACCATTTGCCGCGCTGCACGTCTTTGCCAATTTTGGGGCCGTGAACCAGCAACAAAATATCGGGGTTTAATGACGCCGCGACTTCTTGCAGCATTTTACTGCCTTCAGTGCCCGGTTTTCCCGTAGGTAGCTCTAATTCAATAAACTGTTGGCTTGAGAAAAGCGACATGCTTTGCGTGGCTTCAATCAACTGATTCCAGTTAAAGCCGGTTTCAGCAACAAGTACTGTACGCTCTTCAAAGCCATTGGCTTTTGCTTTAGCGCGTATTTGCTCAATGACATCAAACTTCTGCTGGGGTTCATCTCCAAACACCAGATAGCACGGGCGAAGTGCCTTGGTGATATCTTGGCTAAATTGGTTTGGATAAATCTGCATGAAAAATTCTGATGTTTACTGACTAATTGAAGTCGATGCATTTGGTGCAGCGGCTGCCTGACTGAAAAGGCGTCTGATCATGATATCAGCGGCTTCATCGCGCATTTCACTTAACATCAATTCAAGTTCACGAGACTTTGCCAACACTTGGTCAGGGTCGTCTTGATAGTCGCGTACTACTTCAAATTGCACCACTACCGCTTCCTTACCAGGAAACTGCACGCGGTAACGCACAACATATATTAGTTCATATTCAGCAACTTGACCCGAAGGGTAAACCGACAACAGCTGACGTTCTAGTTTCTCTGGAAGCAAATAGATGTTTACGTTTTGGTTAGAGCGCGATGTTTTATCTACGCTAACACTGGATAAACCGTAAACGTTTAAGCGTTTATCAAGCGCACGCGCCAAGGGCGCGTGTGCTCGGGCACTTTCAATAGCAACGGTGTTTATGTCGTCAGGTAGGCTAGGGCTACTTCGCAAATGAAAGCCACAGCCAGTAACCAATACGGTTCCTAACACAGCGACTGCGAATTGTAAGTGCTTTTTCATCAGTATCTGACCTAGTTAGCTACAATGTTTACAAGCTTGCCAGGCACAACAATCACTTTACGAATGGTTTTACCTTCGATGAATTGCTGAACGTTAGGCTGTTCTTTCGCAGATGCTTCAATGCTCTCTTTGCTAGCATCAGCAGCAATTGTCATCTTAGCGCGAACCTTACCGTTAACCTGAACGATGATTAGCTTTTCGTCTTCAACCAATGCGGCTTTATCAGCCTGTGGCCATGGTGCTAAATCGATATCTTCACTGTGACCCAACACTTTCCATAGCTCGTGAGCGATGTGCGGCGTAATAGGGTTTAGAAGCAACAAGATAGATTCACAGGCTTCGCGCATAATTGCGATGTCCTGCGCGTTTTCTTGTGGTGCTTTTTGAAGGTGGTTTAACAATTCCATCACTGCTGCAACCGCAGTGTTAAAGGTTTGACGACGGCCTAAGTCATCAGACACCTTTTCAATGGTCTTATGTACCTCACGGCGAAGTGCCTGTTGGTCTTTCGACAGTGCCTTAACATCAATCGCTTCTGGCGTGCCTTTTTCAACGTGTTCGGTCACTAATTTCCAGATACGACGTAAGAAACGGTTTGCTCCTTCAACACCAGAATCTACCCATTCAAGGGTTTGCTCCGGTGGCGCAGCAAACATGGTAAATAAACGCACTGTATCGGCACCGTACTGATCAATAACTTCTTGCGGGTCGATACCGTTATTCTTCGACTTAGACATTTTCGTCATACCGCCGTGAATAACTTCTTCACCGTCAGCGGTTAGCCATGCTTTAACAATACGGCCTTTATCGTCTTTTTCAGTGCTTACTTCGGTAGGCGAGAACCAGGTTTTCTTACCCGACGCGTCTTCACGATAGTAAGAGTCGGCTAATACCATACCTTGACACAGCAAACGCTTAAACGGCTCATCAGAGTTTACCAAGCCTTCATCGCGTAATAATTTGTGGAAGAAACGCGAGTAAAGTAAGTGCAAGATAGCGTGCTCGATACCACCAATGTATTGATCTACCGGCAACCAGTAGTTTGCTGATGTCGGGTCAAGCATGGCGTCGTTGTTAGTAGCACAGGCATAGCGCGCGTAGTACCACGATGACTCCATAAAGGTGTCGAAAGTATCCGTTTCACGTAACGCGGCTTCGCCATTGTATGTGGTTTTTGCCCACTCAGGGTCAGCTTTAATTGGCGAGGTAACGCCATTCATTTCTACGTCTTCAGGCAAAACAACCGGTAGTTGGTCAGCAGGAACCGGAACAGATTCACCGTTTTCCAAATTTAGCATTGGAATAGGTGCGCCCCAGTAGCGCTGACGGCTTACGCCCCAGTCACGAAGACGGTAATTTACTTTGCGCTTTCCACAGCCTTTGCTTTCAAGTTCATCAGCAATACCATTAAATGCGGCATCGAACTCAAGACCGTCGAACTTAGCTGAATTGATCAAGCTACCTTTTTCAGTAAATGCAGAGGCGGTAAGGTCGCACTTGTCTTCATCACCTGCGTTTGGCGCAATGACTTGTTGAATAGGTAGGTTGTATGTAGTCGCAAATTCCCAATCGCGCTGGTCGTGGCCAGGAACGGCCATTACCGCGCCTGAACCGTAGTCCATCAACACGAAGTTAGCGACCCAAATTGGAAGCTTTTCACCGGTTAGTGGGTGAACAACCTCAAAGCCCGTGGCGAAACCTTTCTTCTCCATGGTTGCTAATTCAGCTTCAGCAACTTTGGTGTTTTTACATTCGTCGATAAAGGCCGCTAAATCTGGGTTCGATTTTGCTGCGAATTCGGCAAGAGGGTGCTGCGCAGCCACTGCAACGTAAGTAACGCCGTAGAAGGTATCTGGACGCGTGGTATATACCGTCAAATCGACAATGTCGTTAACCGCTGACGCTAAATCGAAGGTAATTTCAACACCTTCAGAGCGGCCAATCCAGTTTGCCTGCATTGCGCGTACTTGGTCTGGCCATTCTTCAAGCTGTTCTAAGTCTTGTAAAAGTTCTTCGGCGTAGTCAGTAATTTTAATAAACCACTGAGGGATCTCTTTTTGCTCAACCAGCGCACCAGAGCGCCATCCGCGACCGTCGATTACCTGCTCATTAGCCAAAACAGTTTGGTCTACAGGGTCCCAGTTCACAGTAGAGTTTTTCTTGTAAACAAGACCTTTTTCGTAAAGGCGTGTGAAGAACCACTGTTCCCAGCGATAGTAATCTGATTTACATGTGGTTACTTCGCGATCCCAGTCGTAACCGAAACCCAACGAGCGAAGTTGGTTTTTCATGTAATCAATATTTGAGTATGTCCATTTCGCAGGTGCAGTGTTGTTGTTAATTGCTGCATTTTCAGCCGGAAGACCAAAAGCATCCCAACCCATAGGCTGCAATACATTTTTACCCTGCATGCGCTGGAAACGGCTGATCACGTCACCAATGGTGTAGTTGCGCACGTGGCCCATGTGAAGTCGGCCACTAGGGTATGGGAACATAGACAGGCAGTAGAACTTTTCTTTTTCTACGTCGTCATTTGCTTTAAACGATTGGTTTTCTTCCCAGTATTGCTGAACGCGTTGTTCAATGTCTTTCGGATTGTACTGATTATCGGCCATGAAACTTAGGCTTCCGCATTAAAAGTTAAAACGTTTATGGGGCGGCATAAGGCGAGTTTGTAGCAACGCCAACTAACCGCGCGTGGGATTCACCCACTTAACATACATATAGCCCAATAGAATAACCCAGCGCTAAGCCATGCCTCAATAGCTTAACACCGAACTTGGCAATATTTATTGTTGCTTGCTTGAAAAGTGAGCATTAATGACACAGTTTACGCCGATTGAACACCAGAACTCGCCCCATTTGCTCATCTTACTTTGTCTTGGCGCCATCTTATCTTGTCGATAAACAGGCCTCGGTGTCACATCTAATTATTGTCACTAAACGCGGTTAGCGCATTTAGTTGTTGCGCCTGCACTTTGTCGACTACTCGAACTAAATTGGCGGCGTCTTCGTTAGATGCTTTTTGGCCATTAAAGTGAATATTACCTGAGGCGTGGTAGGTAAGGGTGACTTTAGTTTTCGGTATGCGACCGTCTTGTGTATTTGCATCCGGTGATGTGCTCGATGCTATTGTGCTGAATTCCCATGTCAGTGCACCTGACATACCCATCTCTTGAAGCGGCCCTAAGCCACCTGTCATCACCACTTTTTTGTTCGGTTCAACATAGCTTACCTGCATATGCGCTGCACTCGCCGTGTCAGTCGTCTCACAGAAACAGCCCCCAGCCTGCTCATCTATGCGCAAAGCACCTTTCCACCATGTGTGGTCTTTCGGCCACCACATATCCACATGTTGAATAAAATGAGAGTACACGACTTCAACTGGCGCATAGCTTTCACTCTCATTGGTGATAGAAAACCCTGAGTTATCTGCATAGTTTACGTTAGCGATACTCATTGAAGAAAATGCCGTACCCAGAAAGGTAGCAAGGAAAGCGGAGGTGAGCAGAAGGGGTGAGCGAGTTTTCAATTTTTTTGTCATTGTTATTACCCTGTTTTTGTTCATTGGTTATTGCGCGCGAAACCTGGTCTCGTCGCCAAAACGAATTTCGGTTCTTGTGTTTTCTAAGGTAATTGAAAGCAGCTTGCGTTGCTACCTACTTTAAAGCCTTACTGTTACAGGATTCTTCAGAGCTTTGTCTTGACCACATTGTCCTTACGGCTCAGACCTTGGCGCGCTTTTCTTAACGCTGTGATTTTAATGCTCTGATCCAAATTATGCGGCAGAAATAAATGCAGCGGTTAAATTGAAGTAAGTTCTTTCGTACTTAACTCCTTTTCGGCTTTTATTAGATGCTACACCTTGTGTCGCAAGGTATCAGTTCTAATGAAGACCACAAAAAGCTCGTAGTGCTTGCCAATTCCTCTCTAAAATCATGAAGGTGGTTGTTTGTTGTGCAATTAGCGATGCAAAGCTGCCTTATTCAGGATAAGCGTTTGACACTAATGTTAATTAGGGTTTCACTTAAGTAAAGAAACAAAGATAGAACAGACATGTCTGTAGACAGTAAATTATATGCGTTAGATGTAGACGCGCTTTCACCTACCATAAATCGCCGAGCTATAAACAGTGCCTTAAAAGATGATGAAGCGCTAAATGCGACCTTCATTGGGCAAGAGCGTGCGCGTGAAGCACTTACGTTTGGGTTAGGTATTAACACCAAAGGCTACAATCTTTACGTGATGGGTGAGCCCGCTACGGGGCGCTTCACTCTAGTGAAGGATTACATTGAACGCCAAGTTGCCCAGCTACCGGCGCCTGATGATTGTTGTTATATCAACAATTTTGACGAAGAGCGCGAACCTGTTGCGCTAAAATTTCCTCCCGGAGGTGGAAAAGCATTCCACAAGGACATGGCTGCGCTTATAGACGATGTCTTAGACTCACTGCCCATTGCTTTTGATAACCCGGGATATCAGCGCCGTCGCGCGTCAATTTCCAGAGAATTCGAGCAAAAGTACGATGCGGCTATCGATGCGGTAGAGCGTTACGCACAAGCGAATGATGTTGCGCTTTACGAAGAGGGTGGCTCTATTACGTTTTCACCTATCGTTAACGGCAAGCCAATAAGTGACACAGAGTTTGCGTCATTAACTGACGCACAACGGGAAGGGTTTTATACTCTTATTGACGAGCTAGAAAATAGGTTAAGCGAAGGCCTGTTAAGCCTGCCTACGTGGAAACGCGAAAACTCTGAGCGTCTTCGTGAGCTTGACAAAAAGACCGCAGAGCAGGGAATTAAGCCGCTGCTAAAAGTGCTTGAGCACAAATACGCGTCTGAGCTAGGGGTAATGAAGTACCTCAAGCAGCTTAAAACTGCATTGGTCAACGCTATCTTAGTCATTCACAGTGAAGAGCAGAAAGAAGAGAAGAGTGATGACTTCGACAAGAAGATATTTTTAGAAGAGCAATTTCTTCCTAACGTTTTGGTGTCGAATAAACTCGATGACGCAGCCCCTGTTATTTATGAGCCGAACCCTACTTATCAAAATTTGTTTGGCAAAATAGAGTACACCAACATTCACGGCAGCGTGTTTACAAACTATCGCATGATTCAGCCCGGTGCGCTCCATCGTGCAAATGGCGGTTATTTGTTGTTGGATGTCGACCAACTTATTGAACAACCTTTCGTGTGGGATACTCTTAAGCTTGCCATCAAGTCGCAGCGCTTGCGCATGGACTTACCCCAGCAAGATGTGGGTATGGTGAACAACATTACGCTCAATCCACAGCCCATCGACTTAAATGTGAAAATCGTTCTGTTAGGCTCGCGTGATCTATACTACACGCTGCAAGATTACGATGACGAGTTTGATGAACTGTTTAGAGTGTTGGTGGATTTTGATTTGGAAATTCCCGTCACCAGACAGGCGCTTTTTGATTTCGTGGGCAAAGTACGTGCGCATCTTATTCAGTTAGGACTTAAAGGCATTACCGCTAACGCGATGTGCAGGCTAGTTGAGTACTCGTTAAGAATGGCTGAACATAAAGAAAAGCTATCTGCGCACTTCGCTGAAGTTATTGAGCTAGTTAATGAAGCCTATTATTTCTGTCAGAAATCTAATGCCGACACACTAGAACTCGATCATTTAAAAACCGCATTAAGTGCCAAGAAGCGTCGCACCGGCCGCGTCAGTCAAACACTATTAAACGATATTAAAGAAGGGCACGTGCTAATTGCCACTGAAGGAAAAGCGGTAGGCAAAGTAAACGGGTTAACGGTATTGGATATTGGTGACACTGCATTTGGTACGCCTGCACGCATTACGTCTACTGTATTTGCCGGCGCAAGTGGTGTAGTTGATATTGAGCGTGAGGTAGAGCTTGGACAGCCTATTCACTCAAAAGGCGTCATGTTGTTAAACGGCTACTTGGGCAACAAGTATGCCCAACATTTCCCGTTAACCCTATCGGCAAATATAGCGCTAGAGCAGTCATACGGACATATTGATGGCGATAGTGCATCCCTTGGTGAACTGGTTGCGCTTATCTCTGCGTTGACTGAAATCCCTTGCTTACAAACCTTGGCTATCACGGGTTCCATAAACCAGTATGGTGAAGTGCAAGCGGTTGGCGGTGTGAACGAAAAGATAGAAGGCTTTTTCGACTTGTGTCAACACCGTGGCCTCACCGGCACGCAAGGCGTGATTATTCCTAAATCAAATGCGATTAATTTGGTATTAGACGCCACTGTTATCGATGCTGTGAAAAAAGGGCTGTTCCATATTTACACTGTAGAGACCGTTGATGACGCGCTATCTATTTTGATGGAACAGGAAGCGGGTAAAATAAGCAGTAAAGGTCGTTACCCCAAAAATTCAATCAATTACCATGCCGTAAACCGTCTATACAATATTGCGCTTATTGTTAATGGGGGCGATGGCGAATAGATAAAAACGAAGCGCGTACTTGCAGTGTCGAGACGCGCTTCTTGATTTTTGCATTAATCTTGGTTGATGCGCTAATAAAGATGCGCTTTTTCAGTAGAACGTGCACACAGCCATTCAATGCTAAACGCAAGTACCAGAGCGCGCTAATCGCGGGTGCTGATGACCAGAGTCTCTGAAATTTTATCTTGGATAGCTTGTCGGTTAGGATCCCAGTAAATTTGCACAAATCCCAACAAGCCAGTTGCTAAACCCGCACCATAACCGCCATAACGACCAAAGCTCTCCCATAGCGACAGTCCAGAACCATCGAGTTTGAGTACTTGTATATTTAGCAGTCGTTTACCTGGAGTTTTTCCGTTAAACCAAGCGGTAAACACGCTGTAATAAAGCGCGGCCCAACCAAAGCCTAAGCCAAGCTCAGTAATTAACCCTTTGATCCACGCGACAATGCTGTATGTGTTTGCTGAGGGCTCTGAAGTTGCGTCATCGAAATCTGCTAGGTCACTTTCAATATCTTCAGCTTCCTGTAGGCCATTTTCATGCACACCTTTATTTTGAGCTTGCTCATTTACTCCAATATCATCATTCGCACCATTTTTCTCACCTGGGCGATTAGGCGAGTCGATCACGTTGCTGACAGTTGCATCGTCACGAAAGTAATTAGCCTCATTGGCAGCATCTAACGTAAGCAACACTGTCCAAAAGAGCATGAACGCTCCACCTATTCGAAGAAATGAACGCGTAGTTTTTTTATGGCTTTGATTGGCTACGTTGCGGCTAGCTTTATAAAACGTCACTGTAGCAATAATCGCCAAAAACAGTGCATCCAGTGAGCTCAAAATGGCGACAAATAGTAGGTCAATACACTGAGCCAACCCTCGTTGAAAAGGTGTAGCCAGACGCTTGCTTAACAGCGAGTTAGCCACGCCAAACGCATAGGGCGTGACTATATCCTTTGTTTCAACGGTTTCTAATTTATCTGCGGTATTATTTTCGACATCACTACTAATAGGTGGCGTATCAATATGTTGATGAGGGTGAGACATTTGCCGTCCACTGTGCTTAACCTAATTCCATAACACTACTTTACACAGTAAGGCGTATTATTTTAACTCTTTTATCTGAAGGGTAAGCACCTCACAAATACGCATGCAAGATACATTGTAATCTCTTCAATAGCCGGAATATTTTTCTTTTTAGCAAATAGATAAATTAGGTGTACTTCACTTAAGCTATTGATTTATATGCGCGGCATTGGGTTTGCATCAGAGTTTATCGAATGGATAACAATGATGCCTTTAAGGAGGTTACGATGTTTAACTCAAAACAAACGATTACAGCAACACTGGTTTCAGTCGCAATGATGGGGTCATCTGCAATGGCACAAGCTAACGTTGACGAGATGAAAACTGCGCAAATGCAAGCAGCTTCAACGTCAGTGCAACCTGAGTCCAGAACATCTGAGTCTGGTGATACGTGGATTACGTTGACCGGTGAGGTGTCTGCTGTAGATTCAAAATTCTTTACGTTAGATTACGGTGACGGGAATATCTTTGTTGAGTTAAGAGACACCGACCTTGACAGTAATGCCTATGCAAAAATGAAAGGCGAAGAAGTCATGGTAACGGCGCGTCTTGATGATGGCATGTTTTCAAGCGAAAGGTTAGTTGCTCAGAGTGTGATTGTTGATGGTATGGATACTGTTTACTTAGCTGAGTCGGTTAATCAGGCTTCGGCAGATCTTTATTTAAGTACAGCAAGTAACATTGAGTTTGACGATGAAGAAATGGTGCTTGTAGGTACCGTTAAATCAATTGGCAAAGAAGCGTTACAAATTGACGTGGGCGATACCACCCTCACGGTAGAGCTTGATGAGTTAGAGGACGCACCTGTGGATGCGGATGGTTACCTAACGCTAATGAAAGGCGAGCGCGTGCGCATTACCGGCGAACTAGAAGACGATTTCTTTAATCGTTTCACGGTAGAAGCTGATACGCTAATCAAAATGAAAAGTTAACTATTACTGATAGATAACGCTTTAAAAAAAACCGCCGAA